>JAPSIX010000195.1 GCA_031178475.1 Microbacterium sp.
CTGATCAGCGAGCTCACCGGCGGCGCGCCCACCCGCACGGCGGCCTCCGAGCGGGCGCTCGTCGAGATGGCCGCGATGGTGCGGGCCGATGCCGGGCTGCGGACCCTGTTCGCCACCACGTCGCCTGCCGAGATCGTGACTGAAGTCGAGGCCGGCGGGTTCCCTGACTTCGCCGCGACCCTCGAGGCCTTCCGAGGCGAGTTCGGGCGCCGCGAGACCACGTCTCCGCTGCTGGTGAGCCCGCCCACCCTGGCGGAATCCCCCGACGTGATCGTCGGGATGGTGAAGGGTTTCGTCGACAGCCCGCCACAGAGCGATCGTCGATCCCGCTCGGAGGAGGCGCTCGCGCGCCTTCTCGCTCATCCGCTGCTGCGCCTGCGCTGGGTCCGCCGGGCGGTGGAGCGGTGGGTGCGCGCGGCGCAGGCCGGCATCGCCTACCGCGAGGACAGTCACTTCTACTTCACGGCATCCTTGCCCGCTCTGCGCCGCTCGCTGCTCGAGATCGGCCGACGGATGACGGATGCCGGCGCACTCGATGAGCCCTTCGACGTCTTCCACCTGCGCTGGGAGGAGGTCGCGGCGATTCGCGACATCACGGCGATGAGTGAGGAAGACGTTGCCCACCTGCGCTCAGTGGTCACCGCGCGGGCCGAGCGGCGCGCGGAACTCGCCGGCGTTCCCGTGGTCGATGCGCGCGACGTGTTCCGCACCGGCGAGCACGGCGACGCGCTGGTCACGGGCGCCCCCGCAGGAGGGGGCACGGCGACGGGAACCGCGCGGATCATCCGCGAGGCCGCGGACTTCCACCGGCTGCAGGACGGCGACGTGCTGGTCTGCCCCTACACGAACCCGGCGTGGACGCCCCTGTTCCTGCGCGCTGTCGCGGTGGTCGTCGACACCGGATCGATCGCGTCGCATGCGGCGATCGTCGCCCGGGAGTACGGTCTGCCGGCGATCATGGGCACCGGCGATGGCACCACCGTGCTTGCAGACGGCGAACGGATCACGGTGGACGGCACCACAGGGCGGGTGACCCGTGCCTGAGAACACGAATGCCCGGCCGCGGTCGCGCCGTCGGGGCGAGGCGCTGATCTCCGCCATCCACCAGGCGGTCGTCGCCGAACTCGCCGAACACGGTTACGCCGGGATGACCATGGAGGGTGTGGCGGAGCGCGCCGGTGCGGGGAAGGCGTCGCTGTACCGGCGGTGGACATCCCGCGCGGAGCTGGTGCGCGACACCGCCTACTCTTTGCTGCGGGACTCCGGCGGGCCCCCCGACACGGGTGCGCTGCGCGACGACCTGCGGGAGCTGCTGGGGCAGACCGCCCGGCTGCTCGGCAGCCCGCTCGGCGATGCGCTGCGCGCGCTGCTCTCTGAGGCGCTCGCCGATCCCGCCAGGGCCGAGGAGCTCTCATCGCTGTCGCTCGGCATGGGTCGGCGCATGATGTCCGAGGTGACAGCGCGGGCCGTCGCCCGAGGCGAGATCAGCGCGGATTCGATCACCGACACCCGGCTCGATGTGGGCCAGGCGCTCATCCGGGATCGGTTCCTGCTGCGGCCGGTCGGGTCGGCGGACGTGGACGAGATCGTCGACACGGTGCTCGTGCCGCTGTTCCACTCGCCGGTGGCGAGGCCCGGATCACGAAGCTGACGGCAGGGAAAACCCGAACTCATCTGTCCGGGTGCCCCCGTGTCGCTCGCCACGGCGCCGCCGTAGCGTTGAGCCATGACCACGATTCCGACCCCGATCACATCGCCGCCTTCGCCGACCCGGCCGCCGGCGGCGACGACGCCCGCACGCGACGCCCAGGGCGGCACCGCTGGTGCACGTCCCCCGTTGCGGGTGTTCCTGACCATCCTGGAGCTGGCCGCGCTGGGAGTGATCGGCTCGGGGCTCCTCGCCCTGCTCACGGGGCTTCTGGGGCTGGGCGTCGGCCTCATCCTCGCCGCCGGCATCGGGCTGCTGCTGCTGGTCGGTCTCGTGTACGGCTTGTTCGGTCTCGCGTGGTTCGAGGTCGCGCGCGTCGACGGGCTGTACAGCCTGGGACTGTCGCGCCTCGCATGGCGTTCGCGCACCGCACCCGGTTTCGGCGGGTGGCTCCGCTCGCTCGGGCGACAAGCCGTAGACGGGCGCATGTGGCGCGCGGTGGCGAACTTCGCGATCGCCTGCGTCGCGGGCGGGCTCGTGCTGCGCCTGTGCTGGTGGGTGTTCTGGTCGGCCGTCATCGCCTTCGCACCGCTCACGACCGAGGGCGCTGTCGACGGAATCTTCGGCAGCCGCATCCTCGTCGAATGGGCGCCGGTCGCCGGCATCCTCGGTGTGATCCTCGGCACTGCCGGCATCATCGGGATCGCCCTGCTGCACCGCATCCTCTCCCTGGCCATCGTGCGCACGAGCCGCGAGGCGGAGCTGGCGGAGGAGGTGCGCACCACCGCCGCCCAGCGCGAGGGCGCCGTGCGAGCCGCCGACGTGGAGCGCACCCGCATCGAGCGCGACCTGCACGACGGCGTTCAGCCGCGACTCGTGTCGGTCGGCATGACGCTCGGACTCGCCCAACAGAAGATCGACGCTGACCCGGCCGCAGCGAAGGCGCTCATCGAGGAGGCGCACACATCCACCAAGGCCGCCATCACCGAGCTGCGCCAGCTCGCCCGCGGCATCCACACCTCTGTGCTCGACGACCGGGGCCTGGATGCAGCGCTGTCGGCCCTCGCGAGCCGCTCGCATGTGCCCGTCCACCTCGACGTGCGCACGGACGGGCGCTGCAGTCGTGACGCGGAGGCCGCGATCTACTTCACCATCGCGGAATCGCTCACCAACGCCGCCAAGCACTCCCGCGGCACCGAGTGCCGTGTCGTGGTGCGCAGTCGAGAAGGCGTCCTGTGGGCGCGCGTCGAGGACAACGGCGTGGGCGGCGCACAGGTGCAGCCCGGCGGCGGTCTCGATGGCATCACTAACCGCGTGCTCGCCGCCGGTGGGACGTTCCGCCTCGACAGCCCCGTCGGGGGCCCGACCGCGCTGGAGGTGACGGTGCCATGCGCATCCTGATCTGTGAGGACTCCGTCCTCCTCCGCGAGGGCCTCGTGCGCCTGCTCGAGGACTCCGAGCACGAGGTGGTCGCTGCTCTGCCCGACACGAACGGGCTCGAGAAGGCAGTTGCCGAGAAGGCGCCCGACCTCTGCATCCTCGACGTGCGCCTGCCGCCCACGTTCACTGACGAAGGCGTCCGCGCCGCGCTCGGTCTGCGCGGAAGGCATCCGAAACTGCCGCTGCTCGTGCTGTCGCAGTACGTCGAAGAGCGATACGCGTCGGACCTCATCGCCGCTCAGGGCGGACCGCTCGGCTACCTGCTGAAGGACCGCGTCGCCGACGTGGCCGAGTTCGTCGAGTCGGTGGAGCGGATCGCCGCGGGTGCGACGGTGCTCGATCCCGAGGTCGTGGCGCAGCTGCTCACCCGCCGCAATCGCGACGAGCGGATGCTGCGCCTGACCGAACGGGAGCGCACGGTCCTGGCGCTGATCGCCGAGGGCCGTTCCAACAACGCGATCGCCACGCGGCTCTTCCTCAGCGAGGCGAGTGTCGAGAAGCACATCACCGCCATATTCCAGAAGCTGGGGCTCGACCCTGAGGACGGCAACCGCCGAGTGCTGGCGGCGCTCGCGCACATCGAGAACGTCGGAGGCGCCGTGCAGAACACGGCATCCGCCCCGAACCGCCCAGGAGGCATGCGATGAACAACACCACCAGAAC
>JAPSIX010000001.1 GCA_031178475.1 Microbacterium sp.
GTGACACATACGGTGAACGATGTCGCGAGACATGGCATCAATTCGATGAACAATGTCGTGAGACATCCCGGCCCGGAAATGAGAAATGTGTCGCGACATCGAGTGAACGATGTCGCGACACATCACACCCGATGACGAGACACCACGTGAGAAAGACGATGAGTGCAGCTTCGAGCTCATCCGGCGGCGTGTTCCGCCTGATCACTTCGTAGATGGAAATCTCGATCAGCAAAGGCCCTAGAGTAAACCCGTAGACCCACGTGGCCCATATTGCCACAGAGTCCCACCGGGGCAATTTCGGCCACGGTCGCTGAGAGGTGAGAATCCGCCGGGGTCGGCTACTACGCAATTCAGTGCCTCCGGGCGACGACACTGTCATATGTACCTCCCGCTAATCTCATCAACTGCTTCGTTCTCATCGAGAGTAATCGAACCCACTGACCCCAATGGGTCAGCGGCCTTCTGCAGAGTGCTAAGGAAGAGACCAGATGAGAATGAGCAGTAGGTCCAGCTCGAGTCTCAGGTCCTTTGCCTCGATCCGTTTTACCTCGCCAATGCACCCTCTCTTGTGGCGTTTCTAAATGAGTCAATGACGGAGTCGCCGGGTTTAGGTGAGGAGTCGTTCTATCAGATTGCAACGGTGATCCTCCCCGGCGATACTGCCAGAACGGCCGCAGCGGTAGCGTCCCGATGCGACAGCGACGCCTGCGTGTCGGCCGCACTCCACCCCGACAGTCGCCAAATAGAGCATCACCGGACCTGGAATCAGCATCAACCCGCAAGTGGTGAAAACAAGGGCGAGAAGAGCATCGACGGGAATCATGGTCACATCCCAAACGTTCCGCACGCTAAGTCGGTCAAGTGTGGGACTCGTCTGCGGGTTCCGGGTCAGAGCAATCTGCGATCGCGGGCGATTGTCACCGCGTGGGCCCTGTCTCGTGCTTCGAGCTTCCCGAACGCGTGTTGCAGGTGCGTCTTCACGGTGGTCTCCGAGATGCCGAGCTGGATGCCGATCGCACCGTTGGCCCGTCCCTCAGTGACCAACCGCTCGCGGTGCGACAGCACCGAGGGTAGGGCCGCAATCCGGGCTGCCTGCTCGGACCGGCTTCGGCCGCTGTCGGTCCGAGCATGGACCTGCCGCGAGCTGTGGTACGCACGGCGGCGACGAGGACATCCGGCGGGGAGACCTACATGAAAGTGGGTCCCTCAACGGAGATCAGCCGCGCTCTTGACGACGACGCCGTAGAGGTCGCCGATCGTCGCCAGGGCGCTGTTGTGCAGCTGCTCGGCCGAGACCGGCACGATCCCCGCCTCGAGCGGGCGGGTGGCCGAGGCGTCGGCGACGACGGTGGGCTTCTTGCCGGCGAGGAAGGTGCCCTCGGCGGTGAACTGGACGCACATGTTCGTCATGAAGCCGGCGATGACGACGTCGTCGTTCCCGGCCTTGCCGACGAGCTCGCCCAGGTTCGTGCCGACGTAGGCGTTCGGAGCGCCCTTGATCACGGTGGCCTCGCCCTCGATCGGCGCGACCGTCGGGTGGATCTGGCCGATCTCGGCGCGGACGTCGTACGGCGTTCCCTCGCCGCCGTCGTTGACGATGTGGATGACCGTCGAGCCGGCCTCGCGGGCGCGGGCGAGCAGGTCGGCGGCGGCGTCGAGGGCCGGCTCCCAGTCCTCGAACTCCATGACGCCGGTCGTGTACGTGTTCTGGTAGTCGATCATCACCAGCGTCGAGTCCTTGAGGGTGGCCGGGGTGTTGTCGAAGCCGTTGAGCTCGCGGAGCGTGGTTCGTGCCATGGGTTCTTCCTGCTTTCTTCTCGTGTATGAGGGTCGCCTTCAACGCTAGGAGCGCGATGCGGTGTCGGCAATGTCGTGTAACCTGCAAATACAGACATCCGCCGTCAGGGAGGTCGGACATGATCGAGCGACTCGTCGTCGTCGCGCTCTTCGAGCGCGTCGACCTGCTCGACGTCACGGGGCCGCCGGAGGTCTTCTCGCTGCTCCAGCGGGAGATGGACGAGCCGACGGGCTATCGGGTGGTCCTCGCCGCCGAGACGCTGGACCCGGTGACCACATCGGCAGGCGTCCGGGTGCTGCCGGACACGACGTTCGAGGACCTCACAGGCCGCCGCATCGACACCCTCATCGTCCCGGGCTCGGTCGAGGTCGACGAGCACCGCAGAGTCCGCGCCGTCGCCGATCCCACGGTCGTCGAGCGCATCGGCGAGCTCGCCGCGCGGACCAGACGGGTAACCTCGGTCTGCGTGGGCGCGCACATCCTCGCCGCGGCGGGGCTGCTCGACGGCAGGCGGGCGACGACGCACTGGTCGACGGCGGCGCAGCTCGCTGACGAGCACCCGGAGATCGAGGTCGACGCCGACCCGATCTTCATCCGCGACGGGGACGTGTGGACCGGGGCCGGCATCAGCTCGTGCTTGGACTTGTCCTTGGCGTTCGTCGCCGACGACTTCGGCGCGGAGCTCGCCCAGAGGGTGGCCCGCCAGCTCGTCGTCTACCTCAAGCGCCCGGGCGGGCAGAGCCAGTTCAGCGTCCCGCTCGTCCAGATCGCGACCTCGACGCGGGTCGACGAGCTGCGGCTCTTCATCGCCGAGCACCTGAGCGACCACCTGACCGTGGAGAGCCTCGCCGAGTCGCTCCACATCTCGGACCGGCAGCTCACGCGGGTCTTCAAGCAGGAGCTCGGCACCACGCCAGGTGCCTACATCGAGCAGGCGAGGGTCGAGGCGGCGAAGAACCGGCTCGAGACGAGCGACGACACGCTCGACCGCGTGGCCGCGCTGTGCGGCTTCGGCACCGTCGACACCCTCGCGCGGGCGTTCCGGCGCAGCCTCGGCATCACTCCCGGCGAGTACCGGCAGCGGTTCCGTCTGCAGCCGACCTGAGGCGTTCATACGTCCCGCCTGCGGTAGACGACGACCGAGGGGACGAGAGCGGCCAGCGTCCAGGCGACGACCGTCAGCCAGGCGACGGCTGCCGCCGGTGCTCCCTCGGGCGGATCGCTGAACCACAATGTGTAGCCGGCGATGTCGGGCAGTGCGAAGGCGAACGGCTGGCCGAGCAGCATCGGGCTGACGACGACGAGGTAGAGCACCAGCGCTCCCGCAGCGGGCAGGGCCCGGCGGGTCAGGGAGCCGGCGGCCGACGAGAGCACGACCATGAGCGCCAGGTACGCCGTCGCGCTGGCGACCGTCACGACGAGGGGCACGGGTGCCGGGAACGCGACGTCGGCTCCGAGGACGGCGACGGTGGCCAGGATGCTCGAGGCGATGACGAGCAGAGCCGCGGGCACCGCGACGAGCACGAGCGCGATCGTCGCTGCCAGGCGCTGGGTCACCCGGTGCGGCATGGCGATGAGCGTCGTGCGGACCTGGCCGCCGACGTGCTCGGAGCAGGCGACGATGACGCCGAGGACGAACAGGCCCGCCTGCGAGTACGGCAGGGCCGCCATCGCGACGTCGAGCGAGCCCATCGCCCCTGGCCCGTCACCGGCCTGAGACGCGAAGAAGAGGGAGAGGACGGCGCTCAGGGCAGCCGTGCCTCCGATCGTCAGCCAGGTCGCGGGCAGGGTGACGATCTTCGACAGCTCGGCGCGGACGGCGTCGACGAAGGCGGCCGCGGCGGTGCGCAGGACGAGGACGGGCGCTGCGCTCATGCTTCCCGCCTGACGAAGGTCACGGCGGCGACGGCGAGCAGTGCTGCGACCCAGGCGGCCATGACGAGGCCGCCGGTCAGCGGTGCCATTTCGACGGTGGATTCGATCCCGCGGCTCCACATCCGCATGCCGGCGACGTCGGGCAGCCAGTTCGCGGCAGGAGTGACCTTGGTGAGGAGGAAGGTGACGGGGACGGCGGAGAAGTTCGCGACGAGGACGGCCATCGGCACGACACCGTTGCGGATGAGGACGGTGAGCCCGAAAGCCAGGAGGGCGACGAGCACCCAGTAGACGACGACCCCGCCGGCCCGGACGAAGAAGTCCGCGTCGAGCGCGGGCATCGCAGCGGGGTTGAGGACGACCAGGAGCCCGAAAGCGACCAGCACGGCGACGGCGGCGAGGACGACCGTGGCCAGGACGACCGCGAGGGCCTTGGCGGCCAGCACCTTGAGGCGGGAGGGCGTCGCGACCAGCGTGGTCGTGATCTGCCTCCCGCCGGCGGACTCCTCGCCCTCGACGGCGTACTCGCTGCTCATCGCCACGACGCCGACGACGATGGCTCCGGCGACGCCAAGGGCCAGCGAGGAGAAGCCGGAGTCCGGGCTCGGGTCCGAGCCGGCGGAGAGGAGGCTCAGCCCGGCGGTGACGACGACCCCCGCGGCCATGGCTATCCATGTCGCGGGAAGCGAGGCGAGCTTCGACAGCTCAGCGGAGACGGCCCTCATCGGACGCCCCGATCGCCCGTCAGGGAGAAGAAGGCGTCCTCGAGGTTGCGATGGCTGCCGGTGACCTCATCCAGGGTGCCGTCGGCGACGATCCGGCCTTCACGGATGACGACCACGTCGTCGACGGTCTCGGCGAGCTCGCCCATGAGGTGCGAGGAGAGCAGCACGGTCCTGCCGGAGGACGCCTGCTCGCGGAGGAAGAGTCGGATCCAGCGGATGCCCTCGGGATCGAGGCCGTTGACCGGCTCGTCGAGGACGAGAGCCTCGGGGTCGGCGAGCAGCGCTGCGGCCAAGCCCAGCCTTCGGCCCATGCCGAGCGAGTACGTCGAGACTCGCTTGCCGGCGGCGTCGAGGATGCCGACGGTCTCGAGCACCTCTTCCACACGGGCATTGCCGATGCCCGCCGACCGCGCCACCCAGCGCAGGTGAGCGCGGCCGGTGCGGGAGCGGTGCGCGCCGGAGCCGTCGAGGACCGCACCGACCTTCCTGAGCGGGTCGCGGAAGGAGGCGAACGGCTGACCGTCGACGAGCGCGGTCCCGGAGGTCGCCCGGTCGAGACCGAGGAGGATGCGCAGCGTCGACGACTTGCCCGCGCCGTTCGGCCCGAGATAGCCGGTGACGCGTCCCGGACGGGCCGTGAATGTGATGCCGTCGAGGATCGTCCGAGATCCCCGCTGCTTGGTCAGTTGGTCGAATGCGAGCATGACTCCATCCCAGCGGTCCGCGCCCGCGATGACATTGGCCCCAGGTGCAGTCTTCGGTCCTAGACCTGGGGCTAATGGCATTCGCAGATTGGCTGCATACGCTCGAGGGATGGAGGACTTCGAACGGCCCGTCTGGGCATCGTGGGCATGGCCCGCGGCTTTCGGAGCCCTCGCGGCCCTCTTCGCGCTCCTACCAGTGCTGCCCATCGGCCGTGTCGCCCCGATCTGGTCCCTGCTCGGCTTCGCCCTGCTCGTCGTCGGCGTCGTCGGCTGGGCCGTGATGCGCACCCGCCTCCAGCGCCGCCAGTACGAGGAACGGTTGGAACAGTGGGCGAAGGCCAAGGCAGCCGCCGACGAGCGGCTGCGGATCGCACGCGAGCTCCACGACCTCGCCTCCCACGGGCTCGGCACCATGACCGTCCGCGCGGCCACGGCGAAGCTCGCCGACGAGGACGAGAGACTGATCGCCCTCGACGACATCGAGCGCCTCGGCCGGCGGTCGACGACCGAGCTGCGGAAGATGCTCGCCGTGCTCCGCGACCCCGGCGCTCAGGCCCCGATGCGGCCCGTCGACTCGCTGACCGACCTGCCGGACATCGTCGAGACGGCACGGAGGACCGGCATCGAGGCGGAGCTGACCGTCGACGACCTCGGCGAGGTGCCCGCGAGCGTGCAGGTGACCGTCTGCGCCATCGTGCGCGAGGCGCTGGCCAACGCCGCCCGTCATGCAGGAGCCACCCGGGCACAGATCTCCATCGCCCTGACCCGGCGCGGGTTCGCCGTGGACGTCCGCGACTCCGGGCCCTCGCCGGGCTGGCGGCCGCACCCGGGCACCGGGCACGGGCTCGACGGCCTGCGCGAGAGGGTCGCCCTGCACGGCGGGACGCTGACCACGGGTGCGCACGAGGACGAGTTCCGCGTGCGCGCTGAGCTGCCGAGGGAGGACGCGTGAACGACGCGGCAGCGATCCGGGTGCTCCTCGTCGACGACGACCAACTGCTTCGCCGATCCCTGAAGATCGCCATCGACCACGAGGACGGCCTCGACGTCGTCGGCGAGGCGGCCGCGGGCAACGAGGCCGCGGCCCAGGCCCGGGCGCTGCGACCGGACGTCGTCCTCATGGACATCCGGATGCCCGGCGGCAACGGGATCGAGGCGACGCAGGCGATCACCGGCGACGCCTCGCTCGAGGACACCAAGGTCGTCGTGCTCACGATGTTCGAGCTCGACGAGTACGTCTACGGAGCGCTGAAGGCCGGGGCAAGCGCCTTCCTGCTCAAGGACTCGACGCCCGAGCGGCTCGTCGAGGCGATCCGGCGGGTCCACGCCGGCGAGTCGCTCTTCGCGCCGCAGGTGATGAGCCGGCTCGTCGAGCACTACGTAACCGCGGCGAGGGGTCGGGCCAGCGGTCGTGGGCTCGATCTGCTGACCGAGAGGGAGCGCGAGGTCCTCGGACTCGTCGCCGAGGGCCTGTCGAACGACGAGATCGCCGCCAGGCTCGTTGTCACCATGCACACGGTTAAGGCCCACATCGGCGCGCTGCGCTCGAAGCTCCACGCCCGCGACCGCGCGCAGCTCGTCATCGCCGCCTACGAAGGCGGCGCGGCCGACTCGCACGCCAGCGGCTAGTCAGGGCGGTCATCCCCCGACTACGCGCGTTCCTTCAGTTGCCGTGCGTTGCTGGACTGGATTGCGCCAGTGAAGCACGCGCCACCTCTGGACTTCCGAACACGTTCCGAATACCATAGGGCCATGACCATCGCAGCAGACCTCCCCACGGCGACCCGCCGCTCCTCGGACCTGAGCAAGCACTCCGCCGAGGTCTTCGCCGAGGCCGAGGACCACCCCGTCACGGTGACACGACGCGACGGCGAAGCGCTGGTGCTGATGTCGCAGCGCGAGGCCGAGGGCCGCGCGCGCCTGCTCGACTTCGCCGCGCAGCTCATCACCGTGGCCCTCGACGGCGAAGACCCCCTCCCCGAGCGTATGTCCAAGGCCTTCCCTTGGATGCTGGCGCTGACGCCGGCGGACCGGGAGGCCTGCGCGAAGGACCTCGTCGACGCCGCGCGCGCTTCGTTCTCCACAGATCAGCCGCACCTGGCGATCATGGAACTGACGAGCTGGAAGGAGACGGCAACCGCGGTGGCTGCTGGCCTCGGCGCAGCCGACCTCGAATGGCTCGAGGAGGACGACGTCGCTGAGCTCGTGGAGCGTCCCTGACCGTGGCGGCCAAGAAGGGCCAGCTGGTCCCCCGTCCTCCGAAGAAGGTCGAGTACGAGATCCGCTTCGCCACTTCTGATGCGCAGAAGGGATGGCGGGATCTCGTCGCGACGATCCGCAACCCGATGACGGAGGCCTGGGACTTCCTCACGCGCACGCCCCTGACGACGACGCCGACGAACTACCGACTCAGGGGTGAGCTCGGAACGATCAGCCGCGGTGGGACGAGTCACGAGCGCTGGCAGCACAAGCCGACGGCGAAGGGCACCGCGAGGATCTGGTATTTCGTCGACGGGCGCACCGTCTACCTCGAGCAGGTGCACACGAGCCATCCGAACGAGACGAAGTAGCTGTCCGAATCGGGTCAGGGGTACGCAGCTCTCTCCAGCGTGGCCCTCAGCTATACCCGAGCGCCCCCATCGCCGCGTCGAGGATGTGACCGCGCCACTGCTGCGCCATCTTGGCCTGCAACGACATCATTGCGGCAGCTTTGAGCCCCGCGGTCGCCGAGGTCACGCGGATGATGCGCGCTTCGTCGACGGTCGCCGGGTCGATGCCGAACGCGGCGAGCGACACGGTCCCGATGTCGACGAGGTCACCGAGCTTGTCGTCGCTGGTGAGGCTGTCGACCAAGGTCGAGACTCCGGGCCGGGCGAGCGTGAAGTCGAGAGCGGCTTCGAGGACAGCACGGTCGCGGCTCGATCCGACTGGGAGTGCCTCCACCCTGTCGTGAATCGCCTGCGCGTAATCGCGGGCAGCAGCGACGGCCGCTTGGTAGATCGCGTCCTTGCTCGGGAAGTGGTGCAGCAGGCCGGCCTTGGAGTAACCCACGGCGTCGGCGATCTGCTGCAGCGAGGTGTGAGCGAACCCCTGGCGGGCGAACAGGGCAGCGGCACTGTCGGCGATCTCGGTCTCGATCTCGGGTCTGCTCGGTCTGGGCATGCCTCCATTCTAAGCGTTGCCAACCGATCTGGTAGATTACCGACCAGATCGGTCGGTAATCTACGTGAAGGAGGACCTGATGATGACGGTGCGAAGGCGCATGGACAGGATCAGGCGATGAACGCAGCTGCGTTCAGGCGAATCCTCTTCTCACTCGTCCCAGTCGAACTCGCTTGCCTCGTGCTCATCGCGGCAGGAGTCGACCTCCCCGGCCCCTTCAGGCTCGCCGTTCTCGCCCTGCTCATCGCGACCCTCGTCGTGGAGATCTCGATCTGGATCGGCGCGTTCCGACGGTTCCGCCGGGATGGTGCTTCGCGGCCGACAGCGGCCAAGAACGCGACCCGCCACGTCATCGGCGACCGCCTGTGGGGGTTCATCACGTCCGAGTTCTCGCTCGTCGGCTCGATCGCGCGCCTCATCGCACGCAAGCCCGACGTGCCCGACGGGACGCGCGGATTCACCTACCACCGGCAGTCCGCGCCGATGATGTGGGCGATGGTCGGGCTCGTCGTGATCGAGATCGCCGTCGTCCATCTCGTGATCCCCTGGGACATCGTCCGGCTGGTCCTGCTCGTCGTCAGCGTGTACTCGCTGATCTGGATCGTCGGGTTCATCGCCGGGTTCATGGTCCGTCCTCACCTGCTCGACGACCGCACGCTGGTGCTCCGTCACGGCCCGAAGACCGTCGTGGTCCTTCCCCTCACCGACATCGAGCGCATCGAGACCACGGGCCGCGATCTGAGCGGCATGCGCTCGATCCGATACGTCGACGGCAGCGGCCTACACCTCGCACAGGGCGGTCAGACCAACGTCGACGTGACCCTGACCAGGCCGATCAACGGGGTACTGCAGGCCGAAGTACACCCGGTGGACCGAGTGTCCTTCTGGGCAGACGATCCCGATCTCCTCGCCCGAGACGTGCGAGCCGCCGGGCAGTGAGTCACACGAACGCTCAAGACAGCGTCCCCACAGGAAGTTGCGGCCGTCACTCCCGAACTCGTCTCGCGAACAGCGGGTACGGCGTGATGGCTGCGTCGTGCAGTTGTCGGCGGACGACGCGGTAGAAGCTCGGGCGAGCGAGCTGGCCCACGAGGAAAGGGATCACTTTCCCGGGCAGCCTGGCGTAGTTCATGATGAGGAACGGCGCGTCGCCGGTGTACTCCAGCAGTGTCGAGTTGTCCACACCGAGCTTGTCGAGGTACCAGCTCGAGACTGACTTCCACGCCTCGACGGCCGTGGGCTCTGAGGTATCGCCAACGAAGTGGTTGAGCAGGATCTCGCCGTCGCTCGTCTCCGTGTCGCCGATCAGGCCGGAGTTCCGTGCCGTCAGAGCGTGCACCGGCTCAGGCAGTCCCATCTCGGCGGCACGGGCTTCGAGCTCCGCCTGCAAGGGTTCGGCCGAGTGGACCAGGAGCGCCAAGTCGTACCGGGGACCGCCCTTGATGGGCGGGATGACGGTCACCTGCAAGGCATGGGCGGTGGCCACTCCCGGCTGCTCGGAAAGCTGACGCGCAAGGGCCGCGAGTCGTGACCGGTGCTCGTCGCGGCTCCGACTCTCACGGACGAAGGGCCCGGAGAGCCGCAGATCGTTGGTCCAGGCGAGATGGGTGAACCAGCCGTCGAGCGGCTCCTTGAAGATCATGGTGTGCTTCTTTCGGTTGATGTGGTCAGTTCGCGACGTGCACGTGCACCCGGGCCAGGTCGTCGCGTTCGGTGATGTCGAGCAGCGCGGTCGCCATATCGGGCGCGGTGATCGCCCAGCCGCGCTTGAGCGGGCCGTCGACGCTCAGCCGGTAGCGGCCGGTGGCCCGCGCGGGCCGGATGCGCGGGGCACGGATCCCGGTCCACCGCGCCCGGCTTTCCCAGAGGACGACGTCCATCCGGCGCATGTCGTCGTAGGTCGCGCCGAGAAGCTTCTGCAGCAGTGGGAGCACGATCCACAGCTTCAACGGCCCCTGGCGCGCCCAGTGCTCGGCGACCTCGGAAGATATGACGACGATCCGCTCCACTCCGTTCGCAGCCATGCCGTCGACGAGGTTCTTCGTACCGGCCGAGTAGAGGGTCGTGGGCGTCCTGGATGCGCCGATGCCCACCGTGCTCACCACGGCGTCGACGCCGGCGAGCAGGGAGCGGATCGCGTCGCCGTCGAGGATGTCCGCCGACGCCTTCGTCAGACCCGGGTGCTCAAGAGCGAGCGTGTCGGCGTTCCGGGCGACAGCGGTCACCTCGTGTCCACGGGCCAGCGCCTGCCCGACGACGTGCGTCCCGACGGTGCCTGTCGCACCAGCGACGAGGATTCTCACGTGACTCCCCTCTCGCGGTCGTTGCCGCTAGACTGAAATTGGTTCCGATAGTGGATGCTTCCGATCCGGTAGTAACTCTAGCAGGGAGGACAGTCGAGTGACGGACGATGTGGTGGCGAGGGTGCGGACGGCGATGCAATGGCAGCTGGTCCACGCGATCCTGAGCAACGAACGGGTCGCCCGCGCACACGGCCTGCTGGTGACGGACCTGCAGACGCTCCACCTGCTGGTGCTGCGCGAGGACGTGCGGACACCTCGTCAGATCAGCACGACGACCGGCATGCCGGCGAGCACGGTGACCAAGCTCGTCGACCGGCTCGAGGCCGCAGGCTACGTGCGGCGGACCGCCGATCCAGTCGACCGGCGCAGGACCGTGCTCGAGCTGGTGCCGGAGGCAATCGCACCGCTCAGGACGTTGTACGGGCGTGCCGACGAGCAGTTCGATGAGATGAGCCAGCGGTTCAGTCCGGATGAGCTGGAGATCGTCGCCCGCTACCTCGACGCCGCCAGCGACTTCTACTCACTGCAGGAAAACTGAGCCGGCGCGCAGGCATGAGCTGAGCCCGTCGCGGCCACTCGGAGTCGTCGCGCCGCGACCGGTTCGAATGGTCGCCCTTCCGGTACTCGCCCCACCAGAGGATCCCGAGCACAGCGCCGCTACTGACGACGATCGTCCCGATGATGATCGCCCACCAAATCATGGTCACTCCCCCACTCCTGACTTCCTGACGACCGGCCTACGCACGGTCCTGCCCTCGTGGTCGTCGACGCGGCAGTGCCAACTGTCGACGACACCAGAGTTCGGCCCCAGCCAAGGGCGGGGCGTGCGTCAGAGGAGGGATTCCGCGGGGACATCTCGAGCGACCCGCGCTCGGAGAGGCCAACGACCGACGAGGAGCCAGCCGCCGGAGGGGTCAGAGCCGCGATGCCGCCAGGCGCGCACGGTGACCCGGCCCTCGCGCCGATGAGGGACGATGGCGAGTTACAGGGCCCGATGGCGATGTGCATGCTCATGATCGTGTTCTCCTCAGCTCAGGGTGAGCGGCTTCCCACGCGGCTCGGTTGCGGTCGGGCAGTCCCAGCGTCGGCCAGAGCCGGATCAAGCTGTCACGGTCGACGAGTCGGGTCAGAACCTCCTGCGACCGGGCAAGCGGAGAACGATCCTGATCGTCGACTGCAGGCGCTCGTCGACGGCCAGATCGAATGGCCGCGAACGGTTCCACAGCAGCCGACTCGGCAGGGTGATCCCGCGGGTCACCGACCCCTGCAGGTCCTCGCTGAGGCCGTGACGACATCACGTGGGCCCTGAATCGCCGCACGAGCGCGTTGCAGCTCGGTCGGACCGGTCTCAGGCCGCGCGGGCGCGGCTGGAGGAGATCGCGGCTAGGGCTGCCATGAACAGGTAGGTCGCCCCGGAAACCCACCGCTGACTGCGCCACACGCGCGGCCGCGCCACGAACAAGCGGCGCAGCCTCGACGCCAGGAGGCCGTAGCAACTGTCGAACACCAGCGCGATGAACGCGAACACACATCCGAGCACGACCATCTGCAGCTGCACGTTGCCATGAGCACTACTGGTGAACTGCGGAAGGAACGCGAAGAAGAAAAGTGCATCTTTCGGATTAGATAAGCTCACCAGCACCCCGCGCCCCATCTCGTTGAACCGGCCGATGGTCGCCTTCTCGGAGGCATCGACCGACCGTGCCGATGATCTCTCGTCGACAGCGAGAGCAGCCATCGGCGTCAGCAAGCGCCGGATGCCGAGATAGGCAAGGTAGGCGACCCCACAGATCTTGAACACCATGAAGAGGGTCTCAGACGCTGCCAGGACGGCCGTGAGGCCAACGGCAGCAGCGGTGGCCAGAAAAAGGCACCCCAGGGCCAGTCCCGATGCCGCTGCGACGCCCGCGTGTCGACCGCGCTCCACCCCAACCGTCGCCATATAGAGCATCGCCGGGCCCGGGATCAGCATGAACCCGCAGGTCGTGGCAACAAATGCGAGGAGAGCATCGACGGGGATCATGGTCGCATCCTATTCACTCTGCACCTGGGCCAGTCAGGTGCGGGACTCGTCTGCGGATCCGGGTCAGAGGAGTCCGCGATCGCGGGCGATCGTCACCGCATGGGCCCGGTCTCGCGCTTCGAGCTTCCCGAACGCGTGCTGCAGGTGCGTCTTCACGGTGGTCTCCGAGATGCCGAGCTGGGTGCCAATCGCACCGTTAGCCCGTCCCTCGGCGACCAGCCGCAACACATCACGCTCGCGGTGCGAGAGCACCGAGGGTAGGGCGGCCATCCGGGCCGCGCGCACCACGGCATCGGCCGCTGCCGGTCCGAGCACGGACCCGCCACGGGCCGTGGTGCGCACCGCGGCGGCGAGGTCATCGGGCGGGGAGTCCTTCATGATGCATCCGGCAGCACCCGCCTCGATGGCCTCGGCGATCCGTTCATCACTGTGGGCCGTGAGAATCAGGACACGCGGTGCCCGCGGACGCTCGGCGAGGATGCGCAGGACGCCGATGCCGTCCAACCTCGGCATGCTCAAGTCCAGCAGCAGCACATCGACTCGGTGCAGATCCGGGTGCTCCAGCACCTCGATCCCGTTGGCCACGTCGGCGACGACCTCCATCCCCACCTCGTTTCGCACGACCTGTGCGATCCCCTGACGCATCAGCGGGTGATCGTCCGCGATAATCACCGAGATCATGGCACCACCCTCTCGCCCGCTGAGTCCGTGGCTGGGATCCATACGCTCAGCCGCGAGCCGCCAGCCTCACGGGACGCGAAATCAAAGCCACCGTCGAAGTAGTGGACTCGTTCACTCATCCCGCGCAGTCCGAAGCCGGGGATCTGCTCGGCAGGTGGACCGATGCCATCGTCCTCGATCGTCAAGCGGATCGTGTCGCCGTCATGCCGCAGCCCCACCCAGGCTCTCGACGCCTGCGCGTGTCGTCTCACGTTCGACAATCCCTCCTGCAGGCAGCGGATGATGGCCAATTCACGCTCCGCGTCGACCACCGTGCTGCCTGCCTCGACCTCGATCGGGAGGGAGGTCTCGCGGCGGAACCGGGCGACCACCCCGTCGACGCTGAGAGCTGCGTCCCCGTCCGCCTGGGTGGGGGCCAGCACCGACAGCATTCCGCGGGCCTCTCGCAGGGCCTCCTGCGCCATGTCGTGGATGAGCGCGACCGCCTCGGCCGAGCGGGTCTGCTTGGCCTGCGCAGCGACAAGCGCCAGCGCCGCCACCGACTGGGTGAGCGTGTCGTGGAGTTCGCGCGAGACGCGGGCGCGTTCCTCCATCTGCCCCGCGTGACGCGAGGCCGCAGTGAGGGCGTCACGCGTTCTGCGCAGTTCCTCCACGAGTGCGGCCTGTTCATTGGCGTCCCGTTGCGCGTGGCGGATCCAGAGCCCGTAGCCGATGGCGGCGAAGAACGCGAGGATCGCGATGCCTGCGGTCGTGGCCGGCGGGATGACGCTTCCGGTGCCGAGTTCCCCCAGCCGCACCCCGGCCAGCGCCGCGCCGCTGATCGCCGCACTGGCCAGGACGGCCCGCGCCGTGGTGCTCGCGGTGGCCCACACCATGACGTGGGCGGCGATCTGCACCGGCATCATGTGGGTGAACCCGGCACAGGCGACCCCCGTACTCATCACGAGTAGGGCGGCGGCCCACCACGGCCGCGGGGCTCCACGGGGCAGGACGGGCCGGTAGAGGGTGAGGTACAGCGCGAGGATCCCGAGCACCCCGACGACGGCCATGACGTGGTACCACCAGGCCGAGGGGACGACCAGCTCGACGACGTTCAGCACGAGGCACAGCCCGACGAGGACGAAGATGGTTCCGTCGAAGCCGGCACGAGGTCTCATGGTCATCAGCCAACCGCATCCTGGTGACGTGCGCGAGGTTTCCTGCGGATCTCGCGCGCCGCGGTCTGGGATGTTCGCTCATTCGCGCTTCATCCAGCGGAAGGTGATGCGCGCGAGCACGGCCGCGACGAGGAGCCAGATGCCGAGCACCAGGGCCACCATCGGGAGGTAGAAGGTGCCTGCGGGTTCCATCGTGGCCAGGTGCTCGGGCAGGAACGCTGCACGGAATCCCTGTCCGATCCAGCGGAACGGCAGCACCCCGACCGCTGTCTGCAACCACTCGGGAAGCAGGTACCCCTGCAGATAGATGCCCGAGACGAACTGCAGGCCGAGCAGCACCGGGATCACCGCGGCTGCTGCCACCCGGCCGTCCTTGAGCACCCCGGCGAAAGCGATGCCCAGCATCGCGCAGGTGGTCAGGCCCAGCACGTACACCCAGCCGGCCGTGAGCCAGCGAGCCGGCTCCGAGGGCAGCGGGATACGCAGAACGAGGGCCGCAACGGCGATGAGGAGCATGGCCTGCACGGTGCCGGTCAGGTAGACCTGGCCGAGCTTGCCGGCGAAGTACTGCCACGGACGCAGCGGGGTCGCCGCCAGTCTGCGCAGTCCCCCTTCCTCTTTCTCGTTGGCGATGTCCATCGCGAGGTTCTGGACGCCGGAGAGGATCACGCCGGCCGCCAGCATGCCGGGCAGATACAGGTCCGCCATGGTGAGCCCGGACCCCTCGGGGCCGACCTCCCCCATGCCGCTGAACGCCACGGAGAACAACAACAGCAGCGCGATCGGGAAGATGAAGGTGAAGATCATCACAGACGGCTGGCGCAGGTAGCTACGTACTTCCCAACCGATCCGCCCGGCCGCGACCCTCAGGTCGTGGCCGGCGGTGAAAGTCCGGCTTGGTGCTGCGATCCGGTTACTCATGCCAGGGCACTCCTTGTGAGCGCATCGTTTGCGGTTGCTTCGGTCTCTGCGGCGACCGGGGTGCCGTCCTCGCCAATCATGTCGAGGTAAATGTCTTCGAGGCTGGGACGGACGATCTCGAGATCGGACGGTTCGCCGTGTTCGGCGAGCGCACGCACCACCCGCCCGGGTTCGTTCGTGCGCTGTTCGCGGATGGTGCCTCCGGCATCGCGCCAACGCACCACCGGGATTCGGGCCTCAGCCGGGCCGATCTGGTCGATGGGCGCGATCTCGATCATCTGGCCGCCCGCGATGATCGCTGCCCGGTCGCTGAGGCCTGCCGCCTCGTCGAGATAGTGGGTGGTGAGGATGACCGTCGTGCCGTCGTCGCGCAGGGAACGGATGAGGTCCCAGAACTGACGGCGCGCCGCAGGGTCGAAGCCGGTGGTCGGTTCGTCGAGGAACACCAGCTCGGGCTGCCCGACGATCGCCAACCCCACCTCGACCCGTCGTTGCTGGCCGCCGGAGAGTTTGCGGATCGGTGTGCGTGCCTTGTCCTCCAGGCCCACCGCAGCGATCACCTCATCGACGGGGCGCGAGGTCGGAAAGATCGATCCCGTGTGCGCAATGGCCTCGCGCACGGTTGCCACCCCAGGGTCGCCACTGTGCTGCGGAACGAGCCCGATGCGAGCCCGCCAGGCGCGGGTCGGACGTTGGGGATCGACCCCCAGCACCTCCACCTCCCCCTCACTGCGAGTACGGAAGCCGGTGAGGATCTCGATCGTGGTGGACTTGCCCGCTCCATTGGGGCCGAGAAGACCGAACACCTCCCCCCGCGAGATATCCAGATCGAGGCCGCGAACAGCAGTGAAGGGCTCGCCACTTCTCATGCGATAGGTCTTGGTGAGCCCTCTGACCACGATCGCCGAACATTCTGTCGAAGTGTTCATGCTCTCAGTGAAGCGGGACGCCAACACTGCAGCCATACTCCAATCGGAGGAGGCCTCGTCCTATCGGGCGGAAGGTCGAGAGGGGCGACGGACCGTCGCGAGGCCAACCTCGTGCCCTCGGTTCTCCTCGGGTATGGCGACAGGTCGATGTCGCGGATGCAGTTGACCTGGACTGCGGTCCAACTTGGAGCATGGTCGTGATGAACGGTGAAGCAACGATGGATTCCGATCGGACCGCCGGGGATGACGTTGGGCACGATGTACTTCGGCACGACCGCCCCGGCGGCTACCGCCGTTGACGTCCTAGATGAGGCATACGACCTGGGTGTGCGCACGTGGGCTCAGCCGCGACGGCGGTGGGGACGACGCTTGTGATGGAGGACATCGCCGAGCTAGACGCTGTCAGAATAGCTGGGTAAGTACCGACCCAAGCCAGGCGTGGGCGCTGTCGCGGCACGACTCGGTCTGGATCGCGACGCTGTCCACCACTACGAGCGTCGCGGCATCCTGCCAGAGCCTTCCCGGTATGCCACTGGCCGCCACCGCTACAGCGGCGACGTGCATCTGATCGAGGTGCTGCTGCGCTTGCGCGAGACTGGGATGCTCCTCGCTAACATTTCCTCCTTCACCAGGCTTGTCGCGAGTGATCCCGACGGGGTGCCGGAGCTGCTCGCCCTGCTGCGTGAACACCGCGAACGCATCGTCGCCAAGCGCCGTCAACTCAAGAACGCTCTCGCCCTCATCGACCGCAAGGTCGAGGACTACGCCAGTCGCGCGACGTGACGCAGCGCAGTCATGGCACCGATTCCTGACGGCCAGTGCTCAAGTTGCTCGCCTACAATCCCAGGATGGGTGCGGGGCTGTTCGAGGTCGGTGCACGCGCCGACTCCGGACGTGCACGACTGGGGTCTGCGCTGATCCTCCGCGACATCCTTGTGACGGTTGCCCTGGCCGGAGGACTCTGGTTGACCGTTCAGCCGCCCGTCGATCGCGGATGGCAGTTCCTCCTGGCCGGGCTGTGCGCGGCGGCAGTGGTGGCCCGACACTGGAGCCCTCTGCCTGCGACCCTGGTCGCCGCTGCCATGACGGCGACAGCATGGGCACTGGGTGCCACGGCCGACCCGTGCGTGCTCGTCGGGATCTGCCTGTTCACCGTTGCCGAGCGCCGAGGAACCCGGTATTCCCGTGGTGGCTGATCGCCACGGTCATTTTGGCGGGGCTCGTACTCATCGGCATCGGCGCGGAGACCCTAACGACAGGGCTGCGCTCGCTGGTGCTCTCGCTCATCGTGCTGACCGCGGCGTGGGCGCTGGGCACCCGAACACGTCAGGCACGCCGGGAAGCGGCATCGCGTGCCCGAGTTGAGGAGCGGCTGCGCCTGTCCCGCGATGTCCACGACGTTCTCTCGCACTCGCTGGGCACGATCGGTGTCCAGGCGGGCGTCGCCGCCCACGTCAGCACCCTCGACACCGAGCAGTTGCGCGCGGTGCTCCGCGAGGTCGAGACCGACGCACGGGCGTCGTTGACCGATCTGAAAGAGCTTCTGCATCGCGAGCGTGACGACGGCGAGGAGGTCCCGATCCCGACACTCACCGACGCGCTGAAGGGCCCGGTTCGGGCATTGGAACGGGCCGGCGTCCGCGCCGACTTCGAGACCACCGGAGATGTGGCTACCCTGCCGGTGGTGTATGGGCAGACGATCGCCAGGTTCGTGCAGGAAGCGTCGACGAATGTGATCCGGCACTCCGGGGCGTCCTCGTGCCGAATCCGGATCAGCGTCCAGCCGGACGAAGCCACGGTCAGCGTGGCCGACGACGGCCACGGTGTGCGCGGCAGCCTGCGCGAGGGACACGGTTTGACCGGGATGCGGGAGCGTATCGGCCTGCTCGACGGCACCTTCACCGCGGGCGACAGTGATGCGGGATTCGCCGTGAACGCGGTGTTCCCTCTTGATCCGGTCGGGAGAGGATCATGAGCGATATCCGGGTGCTCATCGCCGACGACGATCCGCGACTGCGCGACTCGCTCAGCCTGCTCATCGACAACGAGCCGGGCATGTCGGTGTGCGGCGTCGCGCCGGATGGCTCCGCAGCTCTGATCGTGACGGCCGACACCGCTCCTGATGTGGTGCTGATGGACGTGCGGATGCCGATCATGAACGGACTGGACGCCACTCGGGAACTCCTCACTGGCGGCGACGGCCCCAAGGTCATCGTGCTCACGATGTTCGACCTCGACCGGTACGTCTACGATGCGCTGTCCGCAGGCGCGTCCGGGTTCCTGCTCAAGAATGTCCCACCCGCAGAGATCGTGCACGCCGTGAGGGTCGTACACGAGGGCAACGCCCTCCTCGCGCCGGAAGTGACGAAACGACTCATCGGTCGGCTCGCACCGACCCCACACTCCTCCGATCCGCGGATCGCGACACTCACCGCACGAGAACGGGAGACTCTGGTCCTGATCGGCCGAGGACTGTCGAACCAGGACATCGCGGACGAGCTGGTCGTGACCGAGACGACGGTGCGCACCTACGTCAGCCGCATCCTGACGAAGACGGGCGCTCGGGACCGGGCCCAGCTGGTCGTCATCGCCTACGAATGCGGACTCGTCGCCGTCAACGTGCGCTGACCATTCAGCGTTCGATGCGCTACGAGATCGCGAGCGCGCTCGCCGAGTTCGCGAAGAGTCTCGACGGCGAGAAGCTGAGGAGCGCCTCGCAGACCTTGATCGTCGAGGCTCAGAGGAATCGCGCGGCTACGGCCTCTGCGATTGAGGGGCTCAAGGCGCAGGTCGCGGCGAACCAGAAGCTCGTGAGCCAGGTCGGCGGCACTGTGCAGCGGATCGAGAAGCGCACCGAGGACCGGGCGAGAAAGCTGTCGAGCTGGTCGCCGGGCACGCCTCGGCCACGATGACCGCGAACCTCGATGCGTCGAACGAGCGGGCCTATCGGATAATCGCCGCGACGGCGAAGCTGGAGGCGCGACAGCTCTGGTCGGTCGCCGCCACGATGTGTCTTGCCCTCCTGCCGGTGGTCGTGGTCGTCGCTGGGCTCTGGATGGGCATCAGCGGACTCATCACGGGCGCTCAGTGGGCGCTGGACGTGGACGGGAGCGCGTGGCTCGGCATCGGGCGCTGGCTCGAGGTCGCCGTGGGCCTCGCCGGGGCCGGCTATGGGCTGTTCGTGTCCGTCCGTTGGATCGCCGGCCTCATTGAGACGTGGAAGGACCGCGGGCTGCCGAAGCGGCCCCGGTGGCGCAAGTAGGCAGATAGCCCCCATCGCCAGCCCGAAGACTTGCCATGTAGGAAAAACCCTACGTATAGTTTCAGCATGGCTATCAACACAGTGAAGACAGTGACCGTGTTCGTCTCCGACCAGGACCGTGCGCGCGACTTCTACGTCGACGCGCTCGGACTCGAAGTGAAGACCGACCAGACCTTCGGCGAGAACCGTTGGCTCGAGGTCGGTGCCCCGAGCGGCACCACCCTTGTGCTGCACAAGCCGTTCCCCGGCATGAGCGCGGGCGGGGGGCAGGGCACCCTGTTCGCCAGCTCCGACCTCGACGCCGACGTCGCACGCCTGCAAGAGGCCGGCGTGGTCGTCGACGGACCGAACGAGATGCCGTGGGGTCGGCAGGCGACGTTCTCCGACCCCGACGGCAACGGCTACGCGCTGCAGGGCTGAGGTTCGTTGTGCCTCGACGCCTCAAGAGCGAGCCGCTGGACAACGTCTTCGGGGCGTTGTCCAACCCCACGCGTCGCGACATCCTCGATGCGCTCCTCGGCGGTGAGCACACCGCCGGGGAGCTCGCTGGGAAGTTCGACATGGCCCGCCCCAGCGTCTCCGAGCACCTCCGCTCACTGCGCGAATCCGGACTCGTCGAGGAGCGCCAGGAGGGTCGGCACCGCTTCTACCGCGTCACGGGAGAGCCGATGGCCGAGCTGATCGACTGGCTCACTCCCTACGAACGCTTCTGGCGCGACCGGATGACCGCACTCGGCGGCGTTCTCGACGAGATGGACGAAGAATGACCACACATGACGACCTGACCCGAATCGAGGTTGACCAGTACTTCCAGCATCCGCCATCCAAGGTGTGGCGTGCGCTCACGAGCCCGGAACTCATGGCGCAGTGGCTGATGCCAAATGACTTCGAACCTGTAGTGGGCCACTGGTTCACTTTCTGGGCACGTCCGATCGCGCAGACCGGATTCTCCGGACAGATCTCATGCCAGGTGCTCGACATGCGGCCCCAGAAGATGCTGCGGATCAGCTGGGCCGACGCCGACAACACCGACGGGATGGCGACCACGGTCACCTGGATGCTGCAGCCCGAAGGGAAGGGTACCCGCCTATTCCTCGAGCACGCCGGGTTCGATCTCGACGACCCCACGCAGCAGCTCGCCCGGAAGTTCATGAACGGCGGGTGGCGCAGCCACGTCCTGCGTCGCCTCAGCGAACTGCTCCAGCACCTGCACTGATCGGCCCCGATCGATCCGGCACCAACCGCCCACGGCTGACGCATGTCAGCGAACGGAAAAGAACAAGAAAGGCCAACCATGGCACGCACCATCGCTGAGAAGCTCCAGATAAAGCCCGGTACCGAGCTACTCCTCGGCCAATCCTCGGCCGAGCAGCGAGGGCTACTCGACCCCCTCCCCGAGGACGTCACCGTGGTCGACGGGATCGACCGCGACACCAGCGGCGTCGCGGTGATGTTCGCCCACAGCCGCGACGAGCTCGACACCCTCTTGAACGACGTGTTCCCCAAGTTCACATCCCCGAAGGCCGTGTGGATCGGCTACCCCAAGGGCAACAAGACCGACATCAACCGCGACAGCATCTGGAAGCGCGCCGAGGAGTCCGGATGGACGCTCAACGGCAACATCTCGCTCTCGAACACCTGGTCGTCGGTCCGCCTCAAACCCATGAACTGATCGAGGACACGACATGACGACAGGACAGACGGAACCGAGGCCGAGCGCAGACAACGCGATCCAGGCGCGCGACCTACGGATCGAATACCCCAAACACACGGTGTTCGAGGCATTGGACATGAGCGCCTCCGCCGGGAGGATCACCGCCGTCCTCGGGCGCAATGGCGCGGGGAAGACCACACTGGTGCGTGCCCTCGCAACCCTGCAGCCCTACCAGTCCGGGTCACTGCGCGTACTTGGACATGAAGTGAAGGACTCCGCTCAGATGGTGCGCGGGATCGTGGGCCTCGCGGGCCAGCACGCAGCCGTCGTGGCCGAGCTGACCGGAGTCGAGAACCTCCGCATGGTCGCCCGGCTCTACGGCCTTTCGCCGAAGACAGCACGCTCGGCAACGGCTGCGGTGATCGACGAGTTCGCACTCAGCGAGTTCGCCGACCGGCGCGTCGCCACCTACTCCGGCGGACAGCGCCGCCGCCTCGACCTCGCGGCGACATTCGTGAACAGGCCCTCGCTGCTGCTGCTCGACGAGCCGACCACCGGGCTGGACCCCCACAGCCGCAACAGCCTCTGGGAGTCCATTCGACACTTGCCCGCGAACGGGACATCGGTGCTGCTGACCACCCAGCACCTGGAGGAGGCGCAGGCCCTGGCCGACGACGTCGTGGTCATCGACGAGGGCCGCGTGATCCGGTCTGGAACGCCCCACGAACTGCGCCGCACGATGGCGAGCACCACGCTGCGCCTCGTCACCCACGCACCGCTGTCCAGCGACGAGTCCACCGCGCTGGCGGAACGGTTACGCGGCGAGGTCGGCGAACTTCGGCACAACGAGCTGACGGTGACGGGGCAGTTCGACCTCGACACCGCCCATCGCGCGGTGACCGAGCAGGGGATCTCCTCCGACATTGCTGAGTTCTCCGTGTCGCCGCCGTCTCTCGACGACGTCTTCCTAACCATGACCGGAAGCGAGGCGCGCACATGACCCCCACCATCCACGCAAGATCGGCGATTCCACCCAGCTCAGCGGGCCTTTCCGCCACCAGCGCCACGATCGCATCGAAGACGCTGAAGGTGTTCCTCCGCGACCCGCAGGCCGTGTTCCCCACCCTCCTACAGGGCGTGCTCTTCCTGCTCGTGTTCCGGTACGTCTTCGCCGGCGCGATCGACTCCGCTCCACTGGCGTACGTGGACTACATGACACCCGGCATCATCACCACCACGCTCCTGTTCGGCTCGTCCCAGGCAGCGGTCACCGTCGCCCGGGAACGCTCCGCCGGGTTCACGGACCGCGTGTTGTCACTGCCGGTAGCCCGCCTCGGGGTCACACTGGGACGGCTCACCGCCCAGTCGACAATCGTCGTCGCCGCAGCGCTCACAACACTCATCGCGGCCTTCATCACCGGCTTCCGGCCCCACGCCGGCGTGGGTGAACTGGCTGTAGCGTTGGCGATGCTGATGCTCTACTCGATCGCGTTCGCTGCGTTGTTCCTCGCGCTCGGGTCCGCGGCGTCCAGCCCGGAGGCGGCCCAAGGGCTGGCGTTCATCGCTATCCCGCTCACCTTCATCTCCAGCGCGATCGTCCCCACCGCCTCGATGCCGAGCTGGCTGGCAGCGGTAGCCGACTTCCAGCCGCTCACCCCGATGATCGACGCACTGCGTGGTCTGACTCAGGCCGACCTGATCGGCATGGACCAGAACGCCCTCACAGTCGCCATCATCTGGTCACTCGCGATACTGCTGGGATCGGTGGTCCTTGCCGCACGGCTCGCAGCGCGCACCAAGGCCCTCAACTAACTCGCCGTGGCCAGCGACCGGGACGTCGTCATGGTACGCGATGCACGCACGTCCACGTCGAGCCATACGCCGGGATCGGACCCGTTCGGGACTGTTGCTCAGGCGCTTGCCCGGGCCTCGTTCATCAGTTCAAGTGCCGTCCGAAGTGCCGCAACTCGGTTAGTCGGCCACCCGCACACGTCTGTTCTGGACCAGTCACCTCGACCGCTACACGGCGCACCTCGCCGCAGGCCCCTACCCCAAGGAGTGCAGAATGACCGAGACCACCACGATTACGATCATCCGCCAGGTACCCGTCGGCGTGGAGCGAGCCTTCGATGCGTGGGTCGACCCCGCCGAGCTCACCCAGTGGTGGTGGCCGCAGTGGCCGGACACAACCTACGATCTCGACCCGCGCGAGCGAGGCGGCTACCGGATCTACAGCTCCGCCGTCGGGATGGGCGTCATCGGGACCTTCACCGCCGTCTCCTGTCCCGGCCTACTCGAGATGACCTGGGCCTGGGTCAATAGCGACGAGCTCACCCAGGTCGACAGCACTTCCGTGATCGACACCGTCGAGGTGCGGTTCACGCCCACGGCTGACGGCACCGAGGTCACAGTGCGCCACACCTCGACCGAGCACGACACCGACGGCGGGGTTGAGCAAGGTTGGAACGACGTCATGGACCGACTCCCCTGCCGTTTCACTGCCTGAGTCCCGCCGCGCACGGCGCGCCGTCACCTCGCGTGTGAAGGGTCACTCCAGTACCGCCGAGCACGGCCCAGGACGTGCGCCGCAGTGTCTCCCAGCGCACGCGACTACTACCGGCCTATCGGGAGAGAGTTCATCGGCCGGCCGCGTCGCGCCCGAGGCACGGGAGATCCGCGAGCTGCTGCCGCGATACGCGCACGACAACGTCTTCGACGTCACGATCTATCGCCCAGGGCTGCGAGCGATCCACGAGGAAGGCGAGTCGGGACGCAACGCACAGCCGAGACCGGCATGAGTGGATGATAACGAAGACCCCGTGACCTAAGACTACGGGGTCCTGAGCTGATTGTTTTGCTCCAAATGGGGCGTCATGACGCCTACTTTCCCACCCGGTAGTGGAGATGCGCCATTCCATTCTTGAACCGGTGCACGTCAACGAGCTCCAGTGATCGTCGAATTCCCTCCGGGAACAGCTTCTGCCCGCCGCCGACGAGCACGGGTGCGACGAACAGATGGCACTCGTCCACCAGGTCAGCCCGCCAAGCTGCGGCGGCGAGATCCGCGCCGCTGATATTGAGGTCCTGGGTGGCTTCCTCCTTCAGGGCTCGGACTAGCTCGGGATCGAACTCACGTTCAATGCGGGTGTTCCTCGTGGAGACAGCGTCAAGCGTGCTGGAGAACACGATCTTCTCCTTCGACTGCCAGATCTCGGCGAAGTCAGCACTACCCGGCGATTGCTCCGCGGCCGTCGGATCGGTCTCCCAGCCGATCATCATCTCGTACATCTTGCGGCCGTAAAGGAAGGTTCCGACGTCGCGCTCAGCGTCGTTGATGTATCCCAGCACTTCTTCGTCCGGAACTGCCCAGTCAAACCCTCCTTCGGCGTCATTGATGTAACCGTCCAACGACGCGAGAAACGTATATGTCAGCTTTGCCATGTGGTGGCCCTCCTCAACCATCGACTCCTGCCGCAAGCGCGGCGAGCTAGTATGTACACAGTGTGTACATCGACTGTAAGGTGGCAGTGAGCCACGCGTCAAGAGATCAGGAGATGGCCTGCGGTGGACACAGTGAGTCGGACTAGTTACCACCACGGCGACCTGCGCGCGGCGCTGATCGAGACTGGGTTGGAACTGACGCGCGCAGGTGGCCCGGATGCATTGCGCCTACGGGAAGCCACGCGCAGGGCTGGAGTCACAGCACGTGCGGCCTACCGGCACTTTGCTGACCGCGACGCTCTCTTGGCGGCCGTCGCCGCTAGGATTCAGGACAAGATGGCCCAGGCCATGCGTGAACAGATCGACATCAGCGAGGCCGACGGTTCGGTCGATCGTGCGATAGCTCGGTTGCGGGGCGTCGGATTGGGGTACGTAGAATTCGCCGTGAACGAGCCCGGATGGTTCCAGGTCGCATTCTTCACGCCTGATGGAATTGTGCGCCCCGATGGTCGAACGCCGCCTCCCCTCGACATGCTGCAGGAAGCTCTCGACGGTCTCGTGAACGCCGGCTCGTTGAGTGCCGGGCGGCGTGAAGGAGCCGAATGGTCGTGTTGGGCTACCGTGCACGGTTTTGCTGAACTCGCTATACACGGGCCGCTGCATGGTCAAGAGTCCGCGAACCTCCGCTTGTTTGCCACGCAAGCGGTTGATGACGTCATTGCGGGCATCCTCCGGGACGAAGGCACTGCATAACTGTGCAGTCTGACCACGAGTGTCACAACTCCGACATGCGCTAGCCCGTTTCGATCACGTTCGTTCCGCGCTCGTCGTCGTGCCCGTGGCAGGCGCGCCAGACGTGATCGGGTCCGGGTGATATCAGGGACGACGCAGGTACCGAATCGCCGGACGCACCCCATAGCGTGCGATATTCACTTTGCCGTAGGTCTTCACATCTCCTCGAGGACCGACGAACGCAGCGGTTGTCGAGGTTCCGCTCTCGGCCTTCGGCTGGGACCGAGTCCACCACCAGGAGCAGCCTCGACTGACCCCGTCGACATCTATATAGTCTTTCTCGACCGACTTGTCGTAGACGTAGAGTCGGCGACCGGATTCACGCTGTTCAACGGCGAAGGGCGTGGCCACGGTTCTCCGATCCAGCCCCTCCCCGACGCCGGCGTTCGTCAGGGAGCGGATTTCATCAACGCTCAGCAAGAAGACACGATCAGAGGTATCGGGGGTGGCAGGACCGTTGTTCCCGCAATGGGTCAGCTGGATACGTCCGTACTCTTCGTCGGTGAACGCTGTGGTGAGAAACTCATCGCAGAGCCACTTCCGGAGCGACGACTCGCGCCAGGTGGTTTCCCGAAGATCCTCGTTGTAGCGCTGACAGTCGAGAACCCATCGGCTCAGCAATAGATAACCCTGGTCGGGCTCACCGTCGACGACCAACCACTCGATCGGCGTTGGACTGGGGCACTCCTGTGGCCACGTCCCGACTGTGATGGCCTCTCCCACGATCATCGTTCGATCTTCTCACGGTGCAGCGGAGACCACTCCGCGGCGCAAGAGTCCTGACCGGGAGGGACTGGTTGCAGGCGATGCCAATCGAAGTGCACGCGGGGCGCAGCTACTGAGTTCGTTTCTCAACGAGTGCGGACTCGTCGCCGTCAACGTGCACTGACCGACCTGAGAACTGTCAACACTCGCAGACTGACCGCACGCGCCCAGCACGGTGTGCTGGATACATGATCGAAATACGCAATCTCACGAAGAACCACGGCAGCCGCCGCGTCGTCGATGACATCTCCTTCGACGCCGCACCGGGGCGCATCACCGGGTTCCTCGGACCCAACGGCGCGGGCAAGTCCTCGACCATGCGCATCCTGCTCGGGCTCGACCGTGCGACTTCCGGCACCGCATTGATCGACGGCGTCCCGTACAAGGACATCGACCGGCCGCTGTGGACCGTCGGATCGATGCTCGATGGCCCCGGCGCGGCGAAGGGCCGCACCGCACGCGCACACCTGTCCTGGGTCGCCCAGTCCAACGGCGTCCCGAAGCACCGTATCGATGAAGTCCTCGACATGACCGGGCTCGCCGAAGCCGGTCGCTCCCGGATCCGAGGGTTCTCCCTCGGCATGGGGCAACGTCTCGGCATCGCGGCCTCCCTGCTCGGCAACCCGCGGATCCTCGTGCTGGACGAGCCGACCAACGGGCTCGATCCCGACGGCATCCGCTGGACCCGCCGGTTCCTGCGTTCACTGGCCGACGACGGCAAGACGGTCCTCGTCTCCAGCCACCTGATGAACGAGATGGAAGGCATCGCCGACGACATCGTCGTGATCGCCCGGGGCAAGATCCTCGCCACCGGGACAGCCGCCGAAGTCCAGGGCGAGCATCGCTCGCTAGAGGACGCATTCTTCGCACTCACCGACGGGCAGCAGCAATACAGTTCCGGCAGCACGGAGCAGGGGGACGCGCGATGACCATGGTCAACCTCATCCGGTCCGAGTCGACCAAGCTGTTCTCGGCTCCGTCGACATGGATCCTCGCCGCCGTCACGATCCTGGGCACCTGGCCGCAGGCCTGGTCCAACGCCTCCGCCTATTCCCTGTCGAGCGACGACCCGCGCCTGTTTGGCGAGACCCCGCCGCCGGAGTTCTACGGCTTCACCATGGCCGGGTTCGGCTACACCTTCATCGTCGTCCTCGGCGCACTCTGGGCCGCCAGCGAGTACGGCGGCACCCGGCAGATCGCAACCACTTTGACCGCGACTCCTCGCCGTGGCCGGATCATCGCTGTCAAGGCCGCGCTGCTCGCGGTCACGACCGCCGTCATCGCGTTCCTCACGATGGGCGGGGCGATCATGATCACCCACGCCGCCGCGGACGACGGTATCCACCCGATCCTGCTCACACCGCGGATCTGGGAGCTGATCGGTGGCCTCACCGCTGCGTGGACGCTCACCGCACTGATTGCGTTCGCGCTCGGCACCCTCGCCCGCACCGCGATCGTGCCGCTGCTGGTGCTGTTACCGCTCGTGGTCGGGCTCGGGTCCTTCCTCGCCGGCATCTGGAACGTCGTGGCCTATTTCCCGATCACCTCCGGCTCGGCGCTCTACACCCCGCCCGGATCGGCCGGCGTCCTCGAACCCGGACTCGGCGGGCTCGTGCACCTGGCCTGGGCACTCGTGCTGCTGGCGGCAGCCGGTCTCGCGTTCACCCGACGAGATGCGTGAGGAGGTCGCCATGTTCTCTCTCCTGCGCAGCGAGCTCACCAAGGCGCTGAGCCTGCCGAGCATCGCCATCACGACCCTCGCCGCCGTGGTCGTCCCGCCCCTGCTGGCGCTCGTCACGGGACTCAACTTCCAGCCCACCGATCATCGCTGGGACGGCTTCCCGATCGAGTCCCACGGTTTCGAGGTCGCTGGCTTCGGTCAGCCCCTCGTCATCCTCGTCGCCGCCCTCATCGCCGGCACCGAGTTCACCGATCACCAGCTCCGCACCACCCTCACCGCCACCCCGCGACGCCTGCGCCTGCTGCTGGCCAAACTCGCCATCATCGCCGGGGTCGCCGCCGTGATCGCGGCGGTCGCCACGACCGCTGCGGTTGTCCTCAAACACGCCGCCCTCGGCGAGCATGGCCTGGCGTTCTCGGAGTTCACCGCGGGCATGGCCTGGAATCTCGTCGGCGTCATCGCCAACTACGTCATGATCGCCCTCATCGCCGCCGGGCTGACCGTGATCACCCGCAGCTTCATCGTCACGCTGATCGTGCTCGTCCCCATGGTGCTCGGGCTGACGATGAGCCTCGTTCAGGTGGTTCCCGCGCTGAAGTTCCTGCCCGACCTCGCCGGACTCCAACTGCTCACCGGCTACCCCGGCATGGGACTCCTCGACCCCATTCCGGGCGCACAGATCATGTTGGCGTGGGTACTCGCGCTGAGCGCCGCGGCCGTGACGGTTCTTATTCGGCGAGATGTCAACGGGTAGCAGCCGCCGGCCTCCGACGACGAATAGCCTGTATCTTGCGTTCAGTTCGGCGTCCCGGCGTCGTAGCTGACCCGGCCCTCCATCGCGTGCTACGACTGGGGTCGCATCTCCCTCTCGCGGCGTAGGCAGTGCCCACGACACGCTGTTAGCGTTGCTGGATGGAGAGCGCAGCCCCGATCCTCATCATGTCCGCCGCAGCGCTGGTCCTGCTCATCATGCTCGGCCTTAACTCGAAGAAGATCAACGCTGCGCACCGACGCAAGCGCGAGCAGCGCAAGCGAGCGTCTCAGCTGGAGGAATGACGCTGCCGACCACCCAGCGCCTTCCGTGCCGAGCCGAAGTCGAAGGGGTCCTGGGCCTTCGTCGTCATGTTCGCGATCTGTCTCGTCGCGCTCGTCTGGTCGGATCCTGTGGAAGTTCGCGACGCCATGGGTCGGGGCGGGCGCGCTGCGGTACCTCAAGCTCGTGCCGTTCGTCGCGGCGGGCGGCGCTGACGCGAACCCGCCGCTCGAGGTCATGACCAACGTCGTCTTCTTCCTACCGTTCGGCATCCATCTCGCCCTGCTCGCTCCACGCCTCCCCTGGTGGGCGGCGGGCCTCATCGCCGCGGGATGAGCCTGGTGCTTGAGGCTGTGCAGGACGTCATCGCCGTCGGCAGCAGCGACGTGACCGACCTCCTCGCAAATACTGCCGGAGGCGTTCGGGTTCGCCCTGATGGCGTAGGTGCGCCGGCGACTGCGTGAGCGGACCGGCACCGTCCTGCTGTGGATCTGCGGGGTTCTGACTGTGTTGCTCGTGCTACTGACCACCGCGTTCCTCGCCTCGCCGATCCGTTACGCGCCGCCGCAGGAGCTCGCGCTGGCCGCGGCCTGACGAACTCACCCGTCGCTCGCGTGCGGTCCGGGTGCGCCGTTTGTCGGTCTGACTCCCGATGCGGGCGCGGACCCTGCCCGCATGCGAGTGCTTCGAGCGACGGTCCGACCGTCTGTCCGCACCTGGTGCCGCAGAGGCCGATCGGCACAGAACGCAGTGAAATAGCGGGTCTCGCGGTAGCCGGTCTTCCGACGCTGGACGGAGGCGGACGGTCTGATCACGGTGGTGGTCGATGCGAGCCGTACTGCCCGACGACCCATCGGCAGATCGCTTCGACGACGTAGTCCTTCTCGGCACCGTCGAGGGCGTGTCCGGCCTGGATGTCATGCCAACTTTCCAGGCATGCCCGGCAGCAGGTTGCGGTGGCGTGCTGCGCGACGAACACCGGATGGCCGCGGTACGGCGTCTGCCTGCCGTCGTTGCGAGGCTCGGCCGGAGCGAGCCGCTTCTCGATCAGCTCGTGCGCGTGCTTGCGCACCGTAGCGAGTCCTTTGAGATCCACGATCGCACGGTCCCGGCCACGGAGCCGGAACTTGGCGCGGAACGGGTGCCCGCCGATGCGGCTCAGTCGGGTGTCCAGGTCGTCCATCAACTCGGCCGCAGGTGCTCGACGGTGACGCCGAACTGTTCGTCGAGCCGTCGTGCGATGAGCGATCGATGGCATGCCTCGGGGTCGCGCTCGACGCACAGCATCCCCGCCGGATTGCTCGTCGGTACCTGTGAAACCAGAGCCTCCCGATCGGCATGGTCCAGGATCTCGGAGTGGTAGCGGCGCACGTCGCGGTCGGTGCGTGCTCGCCGGTTCCTCTTGCCAACGCCCTGTCGGGCTTCTTCGGCGGACTGGGATCGGCGAAGCTCGGTCGTCGGTGCGAGTTCGCGACAGTGCCGGTACTCGATCCCGACCGCAGCGAGCGCGGGCTGGAGCCGGTGGGAGCTCGCCCACGCGCACTCAGGTCCCCGGACGCCCCGGCGCTGGCGGGTGTCGAGCAACTGGACGAAGCCCGCGGCCCTCAGCTGCTCCACGAAGGTCGAGAGAGTGAAGGTGCCAACACCGATGGTTACGATTCTGGGCATCGGTTGTTCCTCCGGTGGCCCGCTGCTCGCATCGACCCGAGCGACGTGAGCAGCGAGCACCGTCATGATCTCGCTAGGCGACGGCAGTTCCGTCGAGCTCGACCAGCTGGCCGGGGATCGCCAGACGGGTGACCCCGAGCATCGTGGTAGTCGGGGCGACCCCGGCCGCCCCGAGCTTCCCGGCGAGGACGCCGTAGTGCGGGAACAGCGCGTCTACGTCTGTGGTATAGACGTTGAGGCGAACCAGGTTCGCCAACGACATGCCCGCCTCAGCGAGCACGGCTTCGAGGTTGTCCACCGCCAGCGCGAGCTGGGCCGCCATGTCCCCGTCATGCTCGGGCCGGCCGTCCTTGCTCATCGCCGTCTGCCCGGAGATGTACAGGGTCCGGGCCTCACCCGAGACGACCTCGCCCTGATTGAAGCCCATCTCCAGCGACCACGTCACCGGATTCACTACCGTGCGTTCCATTGCTGCTCCGATCGTTCATTCCGCATACGCCCGACGGCCCGGTGGCCGCCGTCCTCGACGCTGCACAACCAGCCTCGCAACGAATCACGACACCTTGTGTCGTGCTTTCTGGTAAAGATGGATCTATGCGAGCAGACCGACTGGTCTCGCTGGTGCTGCTGCTGCGTCAGCGAGGCCGCATGACCGCCGACCAGCTGGCCAGCGAGCTCGAAGTGTCCACGCGCACCGTGCTGCGCGACATCGACGCGCTCTCGACCGCGGGTATCCCCGTCTACGCAGACCGGGGCCGCCACGGCGGCTACTCCCTGCTGCCTGGGTTCCGCACGGAGCTGACCGGCCTGAATCACGACGAAGCACTCGCGCTGCTCACCGCGGGATCGGATCGTGGGGAGCAGGTCTTCGGCCTCAGCGCACCGCTCGCCTCTGCCATGCGCAAGGTCGTCGACGCGCTGCCGGACGGGCACCGTGCCAGCCTGGACGATGCCGCCAAACGATTCCTGGTCGAGCCGGAGACCGACCTGCTGTCGCGACGCACGGTCGCCGAAGACCTGACCGACGGCGTGATGAGCCAGGTCCGCCGCGCGGTCCTAAGCGGGCATCGGCTCCGGTTCGACTACGCGGCACCCGGTAAGGCCCCGAGTCGTCGAACCGTCGATCCGATCGGCCTGGTCACCGTCCGCGGGCGCACCTACCTGCTCGCGACCAAATCAGGAGACGACCGCACCTACCGACTGTCACGGATGCTCAGCGCCGAAGCGCTCCCTGAACCGGCGCAGCGTCCTACGCAGGTCGACCTCGACCGCATCTGGGCAGAGCGTAGCGCCCAGTTCCTCTCCGAGGACCACATTCCCGTCCTCGTCCGAGTCAAGCCGTCACGCCGAGAAGAACTCCTGAATACCGCACGGGCCGTCCGTGCCGAGGAACCGGAATCGCATGGCTGGGTCCGCCTCGACGCGACCTTCGAGGACCTGCGTCACGCGGTCTGGGCGATGTGGCAACTCGACACGGACGCCGAGGTCCTGGCACCTGACTCACTGCGCGCTGCCCTCCATGACCGCGCCTCACGGCTCGTCGAACGATATCGCTCCGAGACGTGAGCATGGCTGCTCTCTCGCCGCCGTGCCGGTGCGGCGGCGTGGTGGAGCTCAGAACGGGACGACTTCTCCTCGACAGCCGAGGTAGCTGAACGCGATAGCGCATGGCCTGGAACAGAATCGTCCATGATCCCCCGCGACCTCAGGCCGGCTGCTTGTGCGCGAACGCGACGTCGACGGCGGCCGCGACGTCTTGACGTCTGCCGGCGGCGCTGCCGCGCTTGACCTAGCCCTGCACGTCGTGCGGGTCGATCACGGCGCGGTGGTCGCGGAGCGGTCAGCCGGAGGCTGGTGTTCTCCGGGTTCCGTGCCGGCGGACAGAAGCAGTTCGTCGATCGCCCTGTGCCGTCGACCGACGCAGGCGAGCTCGGGCTGCTCCTCGACTGGGCGCGCGAACGACTCGAGGCCCGGCTCACCGTCGCGCAGATGGCCAGGCAGATGCACGTCAGTCCCGCCACTCTGCATCGACGCTTTCAGCGAGAGATCGGATTGACGCCGTCGGACTGGCTCACTCAGGAACGAGTCCGGTTCGTGCGAAGGCTGCTCGAGGAGACCACCGCGAGCATCGAGGATGCAGCACACCTGAACGGCCTCGGGTCCGCCGCGATTCTCAGGGCAGTCTTCAAACGCGCCACCGGACTCTCACCTCACGCCTACCGTCTGCAGTTCACGACGCAGACGCCAGTCCCCGTCGAGCAGAGTGCTCCCACCGCATTACTCGACCATGTTGACAGGCGGTGATCATGAACACATGGCCGGAGGGCCAGTCGCCTTGGTGCGTCCGTCATCCCGGACCACACAGGGAACCCCTGGCTCACATCGGCCGGGAGGCGTAGAAGGTTGTCGGATCGATGTCGGTGAGCGCGAGGAGTCCAGTGTGCTTCGGGTCCTGTCTGCGCGCTGACATCTCCTGGGGTGTGCGGAGGTGGATGGCGAGGACGGGTTGCTCGTCGATTCGCTGAACGAGGGCGTAGCAGGTGGCAAGTACGTGACGTCGGCTCACCCTCCCGACGTCGCTGGTGGCGGTGATGTCGTCGATGCGCGGGGCAAGTCGCACTCCGGCTGAGGCGAGTTCGGGAACGAGCTCGTCGGGCAGGTCCCCACTGCGGGAGGTTCCGAGGTCGCCGACCATGCGGGCGACCGTGGACTGTTCTCTAGGGCTCCAGGCAGGGACGTCGAGGGTGATGCCGTGTTCGCGGGCTCGGTCGGTGATCCGAGCCGTGATCCGACCGCTCTCGACGACCAGGTCGGTGACGCCTCGCCTGGCAAGCGCCCGTGCCCGAGGCAGGCCGCTGTCCGGGGCACCGGTGATCGTGATTGGCTCGATTCGCCTGAGCCAGGCGTGGCCCCAAGCCGTGGCTCCGAACTCCTGGGTCATCCGATCGCCTCCGGGCTCAGGCGCAGGACCTCGTACAGCTCGTCGTCTCCGAGCTCGAGCAGGTCTGCGTCGCTCCCGGTGAACGCGGCCTCGGCGAGGCCGCGCTTGCGTGTCTGCATCGCGGCGATGTGGTCCTCGACGGTTCCGGCCGCGCGGAGGGTGTAGATCGAGACCGGCCGGTCCTGCCCGATGCGGTGGGCGCGATCAGACGCCTGTTCCTCGACGGCCGGGTTCCACCACCGGTCGTAGTGGATCACCGTGGTGGCGCGGGTGAGGTTGAGCCCGTAGCCAGCAGCGCGGAGCGAGAGCACGAGGACTCCTGGGCCGCTCCCGTCCTGGAATCCCTGGACGATCCGGTCCCGGGCATCGGGGCGCAGCCCGCCGTGCAGGAAGGGCACGGCCAGCCCGTTGCGCTCGGCGAGGTGCTCGGTGACCAGGTGCCCCAAGACGGTGTACTGGGTGAAGACCAGGCATCCGGTGTCGGCGGCGATGATCTCGTCGAGCATGTCGGCCAGGCGGTCGAACTTGCCCGAGCGCTCCGGGAGTGGCCCGTTCTGCCGGAGGGCCTGGGCCGGATGGTTGCAGATCTGCTTGAGCCGTGTCAGCAGCGCGAGCACAGCGGTCCGTCGCCTCGGCCCGGAGCCCAGGCCGGTGCCGAACGCCTCGGCGAGGGCGGCCTCGTAGAGCCGGCGCTGCTCGGCGGTGACCGGGCAGGGCACGTCGATGATCTGACGAGCGGGGAGCTCCGGCGCGACCTCGGACTTGGTGCGCCGCAGGACCAGGTCGCGGGTGCGGTCGGCGAGCCGGGCGGCGGCCGTCGTCGAGCCGCGGCGCTGGATCGGCACGATGTAGCGGTCGCGGAAGCGGCGTCTCGTCCCGAGGAAGCCGGGCATCGCCAGGTCGCCCAGTGCCCAGAGGTCGCCGAGGTCGTTCTCCACCGGCGTCCCCGTGATCGCCAGCTTGCGCTCCGCCGGGATGGCGGCAGCTGCACGATAGGCGAGCGTGCGCGGGTTCTTGATCTGCTGGGCTTCGTCGAAGGCCGCGATGCCCCAGGAGCGCCGGCTGAACTGTTCGGGGTCCCGGCGCAGTCGTGCATATGTGGTGATCGTGACCGTCCCCGGCCCCGGCTCGTCCCGGTGTCCGAGCGAGCGGAGCTCGGGCGCGTGCCGGACGATCTCGCGCTCCCAGTTCGCGCTCAGCGATGTCGGGCACACCACCAGGTGGGCGGCCTCGGGGCGAAGGAGCATCAGGGCGATGGCCTGGAGGGTCTTGCCCAGGCCCATGTCGTCGGCCAGGACCGCGCCGTCGCGCTGCGCGAGCCAGTGGACGCCCGCGAGCTGGTAGCCGCGCAGCGTCGAGGCAAGCCGGGCCGCCGTCAGCCGCTCTGCCAGTGCCAGGGCACTTCGCACCCTGCTCGTTGTCGCTGCCGCCGAGTAGACATGCCGGCCGTCGCCGGTGATCGCGCAGTGCGCCGCGACCGGGAGCGACGGTTCGACGTCCGGCCCCGCGGCATGCTGCGTCCAGGCGCGCAGCGAGTCGCTGTCCGAAGGGACCGCGTCGCGTCGTGCCAGCCACTCCCAGCCCTCGTGCAGGCCGAGCTCCAGGCCGGGGAGATCGGATGCGACGACCTGACCGTTCTCGGGGACGGCGAGGCGCATCGTCGCCGCGGACCCGGCAGGAGACCGGAGGGTCGAGGCGCGAGCGGCCGGCCAGAGGAACCAGCTCGCGCGATCGGGCAGATAGGTCAGCTGCGCCGCCTCGGTCACGGAGCCTCGTCCAGCAGTGCGCGCGTGTCGCGCAGGCTGTTCTCGATAAACCGCGCGATGACCTCCCGCTCCCCTTCGTCGAAGCGTGCGATCGTGGCGCGGGTCTGGGCGTCGAGACGCCCGTAGCGGTCCAGCATCTGCTCGCGCGCTTCGGGCACGGCCTCGATCAGCACGCGACGGCGGTCGTCCTCGTCGCGCACGCGCCGCGCCAGGCGCACCTCGGTCAGCCGGTCGATCATGTGCGTGATCGCCCCGGTGGTCAGCCGGAGCCTGCGCGCCAGCTCCCCGGCAGGCAGGGGCCCGTCCACGATCACCTCGTGCAAGCAGGCCAGGTCCGAGGCCCCGATCCCCGCTTCCCGCGCGATCGCCTCGTTGACGGCCTCGACCGCCGAGAGCCACGGCGGCAGCGTCCGCACGATCCGGGTCACTGCATCCCCAAGGAGCGCAGGGTTCTCGTCTTCGTCAGCCATCCCCCCAGTATAGCTGAATGTGTCATTCTCTTAGTCATTCAACTATAATGGTGGCCATGCGCTCTCGAACCATCGGACTGACAGCCGTCCTCCTGGCGGCGTTCGTCGACCTGCTCGGGGTGACGATCGTGACTGTCGCCCTGCCCGCGATCACCACGGACCTCGCCGCGACGCCGGGCCAGAGCCAGGCGATCCTGTCGGGGTACACGCTGACCTTCGCCGTGGGCCTGATCACCGGCGCGCGCCTGGGCAAGCGGCTGGGCCTGCGCCGCGTGTTCGTCATCGGCATGGCCGGCTTCACGCTGGCCTCGCTCGCCTGCGGCCTCGCTGATGCGGCGTGGTTCCTCGTGGCGGCCCGCATCGTGCAGGGGGCGTTCGCCGCGGTGATGGTGCCGCAGGTGCTCTCGTTCATCCAGCTCATGTACGCGCCGGAGGAGCGCGCGAAGCCGATGGCGGCGTTCTCCGCCCTGCTCGGGATCGCCGCGGCCGCGGGCCCCATCCTCGGCGGGGTGCTCATCGCCCTCGACGTCCTCGGCACGGGCTGGCGCGGCGTGTTCTTGGTCAACGTGCCCATCGGCATCGTCGTGGCCGCCCTGGCTGTTCGCACGCTGCCGCCTGCCCGCCCGGAGGGTCGGATCGGGCTCGACCTGCTCGGACTCGCTCTGTCCGCATCCTCCATGTTCCTGATCCTGCGGGGGCTCGCAGGGCTCCCCTCCGCCGGCGGAGCCGTGATCGACCTCGCGGCCATGCTCGTCGGCGCTGCGCTGTTCGTAGTCTTCCTGCTCCAGCAGCGGGGCCGTGATCGCCGAGGCGGCCAGCCGCTGGTGCCGCTGGCCTTGCAGCAGCGCGGCACCTTCCGCGCGGCCATGGGCGTCCAGATTCTGTTCTTCATCCCCGTCATGGGCTTTTCCCTGGTCATCACCCAGTACGTCCAGGAGCACCTGGGCTACAGCGCACTGCTCGCCGGACTGGTCGTACTGCCCTGGGCGGTGCTCACCGGCGTCGGAGCGGGCGTCGGCACCACAGTCCTACTCCCCCTCATGGGCCGCGCCGTGGTCCATGTCGGCCTGATCGTCATGGGCCTGGGAATGGGAGGCGTCGTCGCAGCGGTGCTCCTCGCCGCCGATCAGCCCTCATTCTGGTCGCTCCTGCCGGGATCGGCGATCGGCGGCCTCGGCATGGGGCTCGTCGTCGGTCCGCTGACCGAGACCGCGCTATCGCGAGTCGACCTGGACCACGCGTCGGAGGCCTCTGGCTTGTTCAACAGCGTCGGGCAGCTCTCGGCCAGCTTCGGATTCGCCACAATCGGCAGCACCAATTTCGTCCTCGCCGCGGCAGCGGACGGTCCGTCCGACCCGGTCTACGACACCGCGACGAGCACTGCTCTAGCTATCGGCATCGTCGTGGCGGTCGTCGCGGCTCTGGTCGCGCTCTGCCTCCCCAGGCACCACATCACCAAGGCGAACGAACCGCGCTGATCTGATGGTGCTGGAGGGATCGGGTCAGTCGCCATACGGGCATCTAGGTGTCCCGTCTTGCGAAGCGCAGCGTCGCGGGAACGACGGTCGCGAGCGTCCAGGCGAGACCCGATTCGTCGACGCGCAAGCCGGCGGCTAGTCAGGCGCGGACATCGGCGCGGTGCAAGACCATGTACGCACTTTAAGCTGACCCTGCGTTAATTGACTGCGACAACGGTGACCTCAAGTGCACCCGAGATGCATTCCTGGAAGCCGTATCCTCTGAGGATTTCGCAGGCAGGACCGAGGCGGGTTTCTTCACTAGGGTCCCTGCGTCGCCGTCCCCCACGGGTTGTCGATGATGTAGCGCCAGGTGCCGTCCCCGCCGCGTCGCGCTACGTCCGTCGCCGTGCCCCGGATGTCGATCTCTTCGCCATCGGGCGTGGTGCCGGCGATCGTCCAGTCCACGATGAGCAGCGCGATGTCGTCGGCCACATAGACGTGGCGGGGCCGGACTTCGATGGGAAGTCCAAGGGACGCCATGTGGGCGTTGGCTGCGCGCCGGTCCGCGCCGGCCGTGGGGATGCCGGGGCGGCTGACGAAGACGCCCGCCTGTTCGTAGACCCGCTCGATGGCGTCGGGGGCGCCGGTGTTGAATGCCGCAGCGAAGACGTGTGGCTGCTGCTCGGGGCTTGTGGCCAGCGGGAAGTCACTGCCGGATGGGACAATTTCCTCTGTCATGCCATCCAGCGAATCAGGAGGTCTCGTGGCTCACCAAGCGGTAAGTACGCGGTGGGATGAGGAGCTTGTGCCGACTCCCGATGGGCGCACACGAGCCCCATCGCCTAATTGCCCGGTCGAAGTCTCCCTCGCTGCGATCACGGGACGCTGGACAACGCTCGTGCTGCGCGACCTCATGCCTGGCCGACCCCTCTCCTACACGGAGCTGGCCCAGTCACTGCCACAGCTCAGCGACAAGGTCCTGTCCGACCGGCTGAGCGAGCTCGTCGCCGCAGGACTCGTGGAGAGGACTGCCACGAACGGCTTCCCACGTCGGACCGCGTATCGGATCACCGACCGCGGCAGAGAGTTACGTCCTCTGCTGATCGAGCTCTACCGGACCGGTCTGGCACTTCAGGGACACGTCATTGATGTCCAGGAGCAGCCGACGAGATAGACAAGAACTACCTACCTCGTGGCGAGTCGATCAGTCCTTGAAGGGCGTCACGGGTGCTAGTCAGTGTCGCGGATGCAACCGAGCCGCTCCCGGATGGCCTCCACAGGCAGCCCACCCCGAGGAGCTTGCGGATCGAATGGACCCGCTCGACGACCGCGGGCGAGAACAGGCGCTGAACCGTTGAGGACCGTTCCGCCTCGATGAGCCCCTGGTTCTTGTCGTGCCGGAGCATCCGAGGCGTCGTGGGTGTGAGCGCGGCGAGATCTCCGATCCGCCAGCGACTCACTCTTCGGCCAGCACCTGCCCGAAGACGCGAAGTCGCACCTTCTCGTGGCGCTGCTGCGCGCCGAAGGGATCCCCCGCAGGCCAGTGCCACCAGCAGCTCCGTCGTGGCACCGGTCACGTCCTGCACGGGTTGGTCGCTGTCCATCTGTATGGAGGCTGGCACCGACTTGGGAAATAAATCGGACGTCGACGCCCGATTTTCTCTCGACCGGGAACGCCTCGTATATGCAGTCGATGAGGACGCCGGCGAGCCGCGCCCTCGGTAACACGGCCGACGTGTTGGAATTATGCAATTGGGGACTTCCGTCCGCCCTGGAAACAGTGACGAAGGAGAAGTGACGATGGCCGGTCTGTCCGTGTTGGAAGTAAGTCAGTGGCAGGGATCCAGAGCCCCGACGGCTCGTAGGCTGCGCAGCGGAGCCGCCCGCCTCGCGGAAATGGTCCCCGCGGCAAACCGCCAGGCAGTATCGCTCAGCGACGCCACCAGCGACGCACAGGACGGGGTGCAGAACGCCGAGGTGCTGGCAGAGCAGCTTCAAGCGGTGCGCGCGGCAATGGAGGCACTCCCGCCGGGTGATCTCGTGGTGTCCGTCGGCGGTGACTGCGCGATCGAACTCGCCCCGATCGAGGCTGCGCTGTCTGCCCACCAGGACCGTCTGGCGGTGGTGTGGTTCGACGCGCACGCCGATCTCAATTCGCCGGAGACGTCTCCCTCCGGAGCGTTCCACGGCATGGTGCTGCGTGCGCTGACTGGTGACGCTCCCGACGCATTGATGCCGACCAGGACCCTTGCGGCGAATCGCGTGGTTCTGGCAGGAGCCCGGGCCCTGGATCAGGGCGAACAGGATTTTGTCGGCAGCCACGGGATCCGGCACCTCAGCGTCGACCAGCTGAATGAACCGGAAGCGCTCCTGTCTGCTGTGCGCGCGACGGGTGTTGAGGCGATGTACATCCACATCGACCTCGACGTGCTCGACCCCGACGTGTTCCCGGCTGTCGGCTCTCCTGAACCCGGCGGCCTCACAATCGATGCACTTCTGCAGGCAGCGCACGCGCTTGCGGAAGAGTTCACGCCCGTGGGTGTCGGAATTACTGAGTACGAACGAGCCGACGAGGCTGAGCAAGATGATGACCTGGTGGAACAAGTCGTCGCGGGAGTCCTTGCCACTGTTCGGAAATGAGTCGAAGGCATTGGTAGCGGCACGCAGTCGTCTCGATCTCCTGACCACAAGGGCCACCAGAGCACAGCCGAGTTCCGCTTCTCGCTTTAGCCTCTGGTTACGCGTACTGCTGCGACGCTTCGTCCGCGTTCGCGGCAGTTGCGCGAGCGCTTTCGCTTGATGCAGCTCCCTCGACTGCCCAGCTGGCATATTCGCGCGCGGTTTTCTCCAGCTCGGTGTCGCTGAGGTCCCCGACGCCGTGGACGAAGAATCCAGGGCGGTAGCGCATGCCGACCCTCGCCGCCGTGGTCGCCAGCGGGGACGTTAGTTCGTCCATCGTTCGCCCGTAGCGGCCGTCCGGCTTGTAGTCGTGGGCGCGCGACCAGGTGGGCACTGCGATGGTGAGCTCCTTGCCTTCCAGGGCGTTTCCGCCCGGTCCGTAGGCCCAGCCGCGTTCGAGGGCGACTTCGAGCCACTCTTCCAGCAGTGGCGGGGCGCTGTACCAGCGGAAGGGGAACTGCAGGACGATCCGGTCGTGCCTGGCGAGCTCCCGCTGCTCGGCTGCGGCGTCGAAGCTGTGAGGTCCCCGGACCTCGGCCAGCGCGCGGACGGTGATCTGCTCTTCGCTGTCGAGTGCTCGGAGCCAGGCGGCGTTGACGCGGGACTTCTCCAGTTCGGGATGGGCGGCGATCACCAGGGTCGATGGCTGCATGGCGGTGTCGTCTTCTTTCGTCAGCGCGCGTTCGGATGAATCGTTCTGGGTGCTGATGTGCACCACAACGAGAGCGATCAGCGCGGCAGCGCCGAGGATCGTCGCGAACGTGATCACGGCGTTGCCGAGTCCGATCGCATCCGCGAGGTAGCCGGTGGCCACAGGCAGCACCCCGGCGGGGATGTAGCCGGAGATGTTGAGTGCGGCGTTGGCCTCGGCGCGCCGGTCCGGAGAGATCCGTGTGGCGATGAGCGTGAGGCCGACCAGCTGCCCCAGGCCTTGCGCGGTGCCCGCAAGCAGTGCGGCGGTAAGGAAGATCGGCCACCACGGCGTCACAGTGACTGAGACGGCGAGCATGCCCATCGAGGCCACGGCGGCGATGGAACTGAGCGCGAGGTGAGCGCGGGTGGTGAGGCCACCCGCGGCGAACTGGATCCCAGTGGCAAGCAGGAACATGGCGAAGGCGACGGCCCCGGCGATCAAGGGGTCTGGAACGCCAATAGGTCCGACCAGGACCGATGGGCCGAGCGCGAGCACGAAGGAGGTCGCTGTGATGCCCGGGCCGAAGGTCGCCGCGCCCCAGAGGAGCTCACGCCGGCGATCACGTGGGGGCATCGGCCAGCGAAGGAGCCGTTCGTGAGCGCGTCCTCCGTGCGCTGGCCGAACCAGCGGCAGCCGTGTGCTGACTGCCAGGGCTGCGACTCCCAGCACAGTGACGATGGCGAAGGTCCACAGCTGCGGAGCAGCGGTGGACTTGGCGGTGATGCCCGCGAGCATCGGGCCGAGGCCTGCGCCGAGCACCATGGACGCGGATGCGATGAGCCCTCTGGCTCGCTTGCGGGAGGTCGGGGCGCCGTCGACCACCGCGGCCATCCCCGCCGCCACTGCTCCACCGACGGCCGTGCCGGCGAGCAGGCGGGCCACCAGAAGCCACAGCATGCCCTGGGCCAGCAGGAACAGCGCACCGGACACGATCGCGACGAGCATCGCGGGGACTAGGCCCATGCGACGTCCGCACCGGTCCGCGAGTCGTCCTGCGACGACCAGCGTTCCCACCAGGCCGATCATGTAGCAGGCGAAGATGATCGTGAGCATCCCGGAGGAGAAGCCCCACTGCCGCCACGGACCATCTGAGATCCTGTTGTTCGACCGCTCGTATCATCTGCACCACCTAGTTCGACGCTTCTCGTAGCTGTACGAGTTGAGTCGAACTTACCATCAGTACGAACAATCTCGTACTTCAGGTAGACTGAAGGCATGTACACACTCGCGCCGACCTACGTGCTTGGTGAGCCGACAGGCGAGCTGCCTGAGCGGCTGCCGGAACCCGCGGTAGATGAGATCCGCCTTGAGCGGATCATGGGTGTGCTGGCCGAGCCCTTGCGGCTGACGATCGTGCAGCGGCTCCTCCTGTCATCGGAGGACTTCGACCAGACCTGCGGATGGTTCGGCTTCGACCGGCCGAAATCCACGCTCACCCACCACTTCAAGGCGCTGCGCGAGGCCGGCGTCATCACCCAGCGCCAGTACGGCCTCGAGCGACGCAGTCGCGTCCGCCTGGAGGATCTGAACGCTCGCTTCCCAGGACTCATCGACCTGGTGCTCGATTGGAAGCCGGAAGTGGGTTGAAGCGCGGGACCGGCCGCTCATGCAGAGTTTGGTACCTGCGGCGACATGGTGGAGTTCTGGCACGGAGAAATGGGCGCCTCGGGGAAGAAGTAACCATTCCGTCCTGGCACGGCGAGAATGCAGCAGCGCGTTGACGACTTCAGGCACGAGCGAAGCATCGGGGAATCCGCAGGTGAGCAAACGTGGGCTGCGATGGGCACGCTTCATGGTCGTGGCACTGTTGGCGATCGGCGGGTGCGCGATGTACCTGTCCTGGGGCGCGTGGGGCGTATTCGTGACGTGCAGCGCTCTGACGCTGACTGCGGCGAGCGTACCAGTGATCGCGTTGTTCACTCGTTCGGTGGCAGCGGTGTTCATAGCGGCTGCCGGCCCGTTGATCTTGTCCCTGTGGCTCATGCACATCGGGTGGGGGCTGGTCGCGCCGCTATACCCCGAGTACGTGATGAGCTGGCATCTCCCGATGAAGAACGGTCCTGGAATCACTGTCAGGGACGCGGCCGACGCCCGCGAGATGGCCATGGAGATGCTCTCCCTCGGGGGACTCCTCACAGTGGTCACCCTCGCGGGCATAGCGTTCGGCATGCGCAACGTGCTGGAGAAGGATTAGAAGAACCAGGAGCTCGAAGGCAGTCGGGCAACACCTTCTACTGCGACAGCACTTCTTCGGTGCGCACAACAGTGGCGAATTCCCCGTGCAGGTTCGCGGCCGTGACGGCCGCGAGGTGATGCGCAGCAAACAGCACGCCATCGGGTGCAGTGCGGCCGAAAGTGTGCGTAGCGTCGATGACGAAGCGGACGTCATAGCCGAGGTTGCCGGCCATCCGGGCAGTCGTCTCGCAGCAGTGGTTGGTCGTGATGCCGCAGATTACGACCCGGCTGATGCTCTGCGCCTGCAGCCAGGCGTGCAGGTCCGGGCTGCCGTAGAAGCTCGAGTTGACCGACTTGCTGACCAGCAGGTCGGGGACGCCGGTGATGACGTCCTTGAACTCGTGGCCTGAACTTCCCGGGTACAGCGGAGAAGCAGGGTTCTCCGAGTCGTGCTGGACGAACACCACAGGCCACGAGCGTTCGCGCCACCGCGCGATCAGCGTCTCGATGTTCGCCTCGCATGCCGGATTGTCGCGCTCTCCCCAGAAACGCGCATCATCGAACCCACGTTGGACGTCGATCACGATTAGCGCAGGACCAGGGCCATCGGCAGGCGAAGCAGACTCAATCACCTGTCCAGTCTAACTGCGACGGATCAGGCTGGAGCAGGTGCGGGCAGCTCAGACTCGCTGCGCTCGCCGAGTGCCTGGTAGGGCCTGCCTGGCGGGCTATGTCCAGCTGCAGTCAATCCTAGCCGGATGCCACCCCCGACGGTGCGAACTTATTCACACATCTGAATGCTCGTCGACCTCGATCACCCTGACACCTGCCAGTTGAGCTTCGGCCAAAACCTCGGTCGGGGCATCGCGTGTGGTCACGATGGTGTCGAGATCGGCGACGGCCGCGAACCGGTGGGCGGCGGTGTGGTTGAACTTGTCTGCAGTGGATACCAGGATCACGCGCTGGGATGAAGCGAATGCTGCTCGCTTGACGTGGGCATCCCCCCAACCTGCGACAGTGAGTCCGTTGTCAGGATCGGCAGCGCACGTGCCGATGATAGCTGTGTCGAAACGCATCGCAACCACGGCCTCGGCCGCGCCCGCGCTGGTGAAAGCCAAATCGTCGTGATCGATCAGGCCTCCGGGCACGACGACCTGATTGCCGGGCTTGCTGGCCAGCGCCGCAGCCGAGTGAAGGGAAACGGCCATGGCCGTCACCCCGACACCGGCAAGCTCCTCGGCGACGGCGAGAGCCGTCGTGCCGTTGTCGATGAACACGCTCTCGCCTGGGGAGATGAGCTGTGCGGCTGCTCGTGCGAGAGCGCGCTTGAGGTCGATGTCCGAAGCCTGTCGGAGGGCGAAGGGGTAGTCCGCGCCGCGGTGTGGCATTGGCGCAGCACCTCCGCGTGTACGACGGATGGCCCCCTGCTCGGCTAGCTCGACGAGATCGCGACGGATGCTCACAGCGCTCGCGCCCGTGAGCTCGGACAGGGCCTGGACGGAGCGTGGGCCGGAGCTCACCGCCCCGATGATCAGTTTCTGACGTTTTGATCGTTGCACATGCTCAGTCTGGCACATATTTTGATCGCATGATGCGAGAGTTCAGAACGAGCCCCCGAGGCGTCGCCGGTGTCGGAGTCTTCTTCGTCAGCAACGGAGCAGTGTTCGCAGCCCTGTTGCCGTGGTACCCGATCGTGCTCGAGCGACTGAGTCTGAGCGCTTGGGAGTTCGGGCTGGTCGTCGCGTCGTTCGCGGTCGGCGCGATCGCGTCCTCCGTCCTGCCGTCTCGACTCATCGCGCGCTTCCGCGCTGTGCCGGTGGCTGTTGGTGGCACCGTCCTCCTCGCGGCTGCCGTCGCCTTCGCCGCATGGTCCGCCAACGGGCTGGCGTTGGCGGCGTGCATATTTCTCGTCGGCTTCTTCGACGCGATCGTCGACGTGGCCCAGAACGTCATCGGCATCGCGATCCAAGAAGCGTCTGGTCGGTCGATGCTCTCGTCTATGCACGCGCTGTGGAGTCTGGGCGGAGTGCTCAGCGGTGCTGCTTCCACAGCAGCCGCCTCCGCGGGAGTGGACATGCGGGTCTACCTGTCCGTGGTCGGCCTCACCTGCGTCGCCCTCGTGGGGCTCGGAGGTCTCCTCGTCGGCGACGGCACGGTCGCGCCCAAGGCGGACCCCGTCCACGACGCCCCCTTTCCAGGAGATCGTCCACGGTGGCGGCTTGTACTGATGGCCGTACTTCCACTCGCGGTGATTGCCATCTGCGGGACCACCATCGAAGACATCGCCAACAACTGGTCGGCCATCGCCTCCGTGCAGATCAGCAACGTCCCGGCAGCAAGCGCAGGTATCGCCTTCAGCACCATCATCGGCAGCCAGTGCCTGGCACGGTTCACCGGCGACTTGCTGATCCAGAAACGCGGCAGCACGTGGGTCGCCAGAGTGGGCGGAATCCTCATCGCACTCGGCGGGCTTGCAGTCATCACCGCCCAGGAACCGATCCAGCTTCTGGCAGGCCTCGCCGCGATCGGATACGGGTCGGCGACCCTGATACCCAGTGCCCTCGGTGCCGCCGCGCAGATCCCGGGCGTGAGCCAGGCGGCCGGAGTCACACTCGTGAACTGGATCACGCGCGTCGGGTTCCTGATCACCAGCCCCCTCGTCGGCCTTATCACGACCGCGACGAATCTTAGATGGGGCCTCTCGCTCCTCATCCTCATAGGCAGTGCCACCGTCCTCCTTGCAGGCCGCCTCGACCTCGCTGATCACACCAGGAACGCTGCAGAACTACCCGCCTCGAGCCCATCAGGCCGTAAAGACAGTCGCCCGCCCACATAGGAGGAGTCTGCCGCGGGGATGTAGGGCAAGCTGATCGGTGGCTCATGTTCGCAGGTGGTCGACGAGCGCCGCGGCGGCCGGGCCGAGGCTCGGATTCTCACGCCAGGCGAGGGCGAGACGAGCGCGCATTCGCGGGTGCATGATCGTGATCTCTTTGAGGGCTTCGACTTGCTGGTTCTCCACTTCGCCGGCGGGCAGGAGGGCGATGCCCATGCCGCGGCCGGCGAGGCGGATGAGAGCGGCCGGGTCGCCTGCTTCGAAGGCGATGCGCGGTCGGAGGCCGGCCGCGGTAAAGCCAACGTCGAGAGCGTCGCGGACCCCTGACCCGACAGGCATAGTGATCAGAGGTTCATCGGTGAGGCGTTCGAGCGAGATGCTCCGGTGGCGAGCCAAGGCGTGCGCGGTCGGGACGAGTGCTACGAGCGGCCGATCGGTGATGATGTCCGCTACGAGCCCGGCAGGGAGCGATCCCGCGAGACCGATGATCGCGACGTCGAGCTTGCCACTTAAAAGCTTATCGGCCAGGCATCGGGAACAGTCCTCCGTAAGCGTGATCTCGATACCGGGATGGTCATGATGGAAGTCCGCCAGACGGTCGGGCAGGCTCATAGGGCCGGTGGTCACGACTGTGCCGACGGAGACATGACCGCGCAGGAGGCCATCCAGCTCGTCCACCGTCGAGCGAACCCGATCGATGGCCGCCAGAGCCGCCCGAGCATGCGGGAGTATCGCGATGCCAGCCTCGGTCGGGCGGACGGCGCGGGCGGAGCGATCAAGGAGTACATGCCCCAACTCACGCTCGAGTTGGCGAACTTGGGCGCTGACGCCGGGTTGGGCAACGTGGAGCCGCTCTGCAGCTCGGGTGAAGTTCGCCTCCTCGATCACGGCGACGAGGTACTCCAGTTGACGCAATTCCATAACCAATCATTCTAGCTGGGAGAAGAACTAGGTCTTGGACTTCTCGCTGGAGCGTGAGGACACTGGGATTACTCGGGGATAGGATCCGACGCAACCATTTACGCATAACACGAGGCGACACGCATTGAGAACGCCCATCGATATCGCCGTCACATATTTCGAGGCTTGGGAACAGAATGACATTGAGCCGGTTCGGCTGCTGCTGGCCGACGACGTGGACTTCGTCGGTGCACCGTAATGCCTCATATAAATATGCCCGCGAAAGCCTCTCGATGCCTCACCGACATTTGCCCGCGAAACCTATTCGGCCTTGACTCGCACTCCCTTCCGCACATCCGGCAGCACCGAAGGGAACGACGCCAGATACAGTTGCTCGGTCTTCTCCCGCGAGAGCACCAACAATCGGTCCTGGATCCTGGCGATCTCCGAAGCGATTTTCGCCGGGTTAAGACCATCCCGGTACGCCGTCATCTCCTCGACCTGGCAAGGGGCGAGAACGCCGGCATCGAGGATGCTTGTCGAAAGGAGTCCGCGGAGCATCATAGACACGTTTGCGCCGCCCATTCCTCGTTGATCCGTACCCGGTAGGTTTGATCGTGGGCATCAGATAATTCACCCGATCATTGACCAGGCGCCATAACCGGTTCAATGCGCGTCGCTCCAGCTCAGTGTCGTACCGGTAGTAGAACCCGTAGCGACGCACGACATGATTGTTCTTCGACTCGATCGTGGCCTGATCGTTCTTCTTATACGGCCTGGACCGCGTGAAGTAGATGCCCCTCGACCCGGCCCACTCGATGACGTACTGGTTGAGGAATTCCGACCCGTTATCGAAGTCCAGGCCAGTGATCTGAAACGGAATCTCACGCGCCGCGGTCTTCAACCCGGCCAAGATGTTCGTATGCGCGTTATTGCGCACGGTGCGCGTGAAAGTCCATCCGGTGTGGAAGTCGGTGAGGTTGAGGGTACGAGCGAATTCCCCGGACTCGACCGGTCCGCAGTGAGCGACGGTATCGCCTTCGAAGAAACCTGGTTTGTCTTCAACCTCGTCACCGGCCCGGCGGATCGTGATCGCCGACCGCAACAAATTCCCGGGCTTCGTTGTCGAGATCCCGCCGATCGCGTCAGCGGCTCGGGCGGGCCCCAGGTAGCGGTCGATCGTGGCGGGACTCATCGTCAGCAGTTCCCGGAGCACCGCCGTGGTGTAGCGGCCTTCACCGTCGGTGAGTTCGCCGTGAGCTTCGAGGAGGTCAAGCAGGATCCGCATCGTCGTGGCCAGGTACTTGCCGCATTGGCCACCCGAGATCGCCCACACACTGGAGGATCTTGGCCGCGTCGTAGGAATATTTCCGGGCGCGGGGCTTGCGGTCCCGGTTGGCGATTTCCCGGCCAGGCCCTGGTGGATGCTTCGCTGCCTGGGTCAGACGTCGTCGAGCATTGTCGCGACTCCATCCGGTCACGGCCACGACCTCGTCGAGAACAGCGCCTTTGGTCTTCTTCGACGCCTTCTTGTACTCCTTGGCGTATTTCGTGGTGATCTCTGCTCGTGTCGCCATCGACAGTTCACTCCCCAAACCTTCCGAGGGTCCACCATTTCGCGGGCAAATATAAGTGATGCATGAAGGGTGGCTCGCGGGCTGTATTAGTGAGTCTGGTCGCGCCCTTCCGTGTGTCGATCCCGATTGGTAGAATGGGACCTAGGCGATACAAGTTAGCTACGCTGCCGCACCATCTGGATGTGGTGGTTGACAGTCCAGGGGAAACCGGCCCCCGGCACGTCCCTCCCGAAGAAGCGTCGCCTCCTGGGAGGACTGAGCCATGCTCCGCATCATACTCGTCGCCAGCATCCGAACCCGCGGAATCCTGCGAGCCTGGCTACCCAGCAACATCCTGCTCGACCTCATCCGCACCCGCGAAGGCTTGAAGTGGGGCGTGTCGGCCATGCTCATCGCCGGGCCCTATCTCGCGCTCGCCCAGTGGGCCACCACCATCGATCACGGCGGCCCCGGCTTCCTCCACCTGGTCTTCCTCGTGTGCGTGTGGTCAGCGTTCAAGTTCCTCATCATGGGGCCGATCAGCCTCGTCACGCTGTTCATCGTGCGCGCCAAGGAACGTGCCCACTCCAGGCGCGTAGGAAACGAGGAGACTTCACACGCGGCCCCGCCGGCTTTCTCTCACGCAGTCATCACGCAATCAAGCAGTTAAGACGTGGATTGGTGTAGTTGAACGCCAGGGCCGACGGTCAGAGGAGCTCTGGCAACGAGAGGAGGGCGGGCAGTAGTAGCTCCACCCTCCTCTCCCAGTTCTACTTGGCAGTCGGCATCTCAATCAATAGGCAGTCATGCAGTTCGTCCAGATCGACGCGGATCAGACGTCCGACCCGATATCCGTGAATGGTGCCGTCTGCGATTCTGCGCCGGAGCGTCTTGACCGAGACGCCGAACTGATCCGCGGCTTTCGCCAGCGACACCAATGTGGGTCGCGGTGAATCTGATCGAGTCCGAGCGTCCATGGTCCTACCTTTCGATCGTCAACGAGTTGCTCTCCCTGCACAGGTGTCCATCGATGTCCGGCGAGGGCTCCGGCGGTTCGTTCTTCTTGACTGGGAGCTGGGCCTCGACGCGCTCGCTCATCCGGTTGGCCAGTTCCCGATCACGGGTCATCGTGGAGTGCTGGTAGCGGATCACGACTCGCATGTCGGCGTGAACCCGCGTCGCATCAGCTCGGCCAACGTGGCACCCTTTTGCGCGAAGAGGGTCAGGCCGTGTGCCGGAGGTCGTGGAATCGGAAGCCGAGCGGCACGCTCTTGACGGCGTCTCGGGCATCACCCCAGAGATGACCCCACTTCGTGTGAGACAGGGGCACGCTGCCACGAATGCTGGATGGAACCACTGGAGCCTTCGCCTCGGGGGCGACGTTATCCCGCAGATGGTCCTTGAGACGCTCCACCATGATCCGAGGAACGCTCAGCGTGCGCTTGCCGGCCTCGCTCTTCGGGTCCGACATCTCACCCGTGTTCGCGTTGAACTGCCTGCGCACATGTAGAGTCGCAGTGCCGTCGTCATGCCATTGGATATCCTGGCGCTGTATGCCAAGGCACTCACCACGGCGCAGCTGGCACCAAGCGGCAAGCAGGACCATGATCGAATACAGATCCGGCGTCGCCTCGTGGAGGGCTTCGACCTGCTCCGGAGTCACGACGTCATCCTCTGGATCATGATCGGAATCATGTCGCACCGACTCCTGCTTGGGGATCGAGATGGGAGGTGCCGCCGGGATGTTCCCGTCGCGAGCAGCTTGTCGCAGGATCATCATGAGCACGATCAGCACCGGACGGGTGATGCCGTTGAACTTCGACTTCGGATTCAGCGGCGCCGGGATCTGATCCAGACGACGGGTCATGACCCGAATGCGAGCCATGTCAATGTGCCGGATCTCTGTATCGCCGAACTCGGGAATCAGGTATCCAGTGACCTTGCTCTTGTAGGAACGCACCGTGGCGATCGCCCGCTTCTTTCCCCCGGTGTCGGTTCGAGACGAATGAACTCGATCCAGCGCTCGGCGTACTCGGCGAAGCCGATCGACCTCGCTTCCTCGGCTTCCGCATCCGCTCGACGCCGAGCTGCGACGATCGAGGGTGGCTCCCATTCACCCCGCGCGATCTTCGTGTGCACGCCCGCGGGCCATGTGCGGGCGTCCGTCTTCGTGAGGAATGTCAGCGGCTTGTCGTCCTCTTTGCGGGCCGGGTACATCTCCCCGTCAGGAGCCGGGTAGCGGGCCTGCAACCGGCCCGAGGGAAGCTTTCGGAGGCTTCCCAAGTCTCTCGCTTCGTCGCCGTCTCTTGCTTCGTCGTGGTGCTCATCGTGCCCTCCAGGTGCCGCGAATGGACTCACGCGGACCGTCGTGCCACTCCGTGCCACTAGCCCGTGCGAAGCCTTCAAACCGGCTTTCCACCTGGTCTTTTGCGGGATCCGAGGCGAAATCTATGGCACGGCTGGAAGGTGCACGCGTGCCACCCCCGTGCCATACCGAACGGATATTGACGTCCATCTCTGTCCTCCTCTGTTCATCGAGAGAAGGCACGAAAAAAGGCCCGGACCTGCAGAAACCTGCAGGTCCGGGCCTCCCATCAGCCCTTTCGGGCCTCAAGCAAGCGCTGGAGTCTTAGAAGTCCCAGTCCTCATCCTCGGTGTTCTCGGCCTTGCCGATGACATAGGACGAACCCGACCCCGAGAAGAAGTCGTGGTTCTCGTCGCTGTTCGGCGACAGTGCGGCCAGAATCGCCGGATTGACGTCGGTGAGCTCCTTGGGGAACATCGCCTCGTAGCCGAGGTTCATCAACGCCTTGTTGGCGTTGTAGTGGAGGAACTTCTTGCAGTCCTCCGCCAGCCCCACCGAGTCGTAGAGGTCGTGGGTGTAGGCGACCTCGTTCTCGTAGAGCTCGAACATCAGGTTCATGGTGTAGTCCTTGAGCTCCTGCCTGCGCTCCTCGGACTGCGATTCCAGGCCCTTCTGGTACTTGTAGCCGATGTAGTAGCCGTGAACCGCCTCGTCCCGGATGATCAGGCGGATGAGGTCGGCGGTGTTCGTCAGCTTCGCATGGGCCGACCAGTACATCGGGAGGTAGAAGCCGGAGTA
>JAPSIX010000196.1 GCA_031178475.1 Microbacterium sp.
TGGGCGAGATGGAAGTCGCCCACGCTCACCGCGTCGGGGTCGCCGAGCGCTCGCGCGCGAGTCTCGGATGCCGTCCACACCCCGATCCCCGGCAGAGACGTCAGCACGCGGTGCCGCCCTTCGCCGTCGGCCGCCGCGGCGACGGCGCGCTCCACACTCGCTCCACGAGCGGCGGCGCGGACGAGGGTGCGCGACTGCGGCGGCTCGACGCCGGCGCGGTGCCACTCCCACGACGGGATGCGCTGCCACACCTCGGGCGGCGGGGCGGCGAAGAGCGGGCGCGGCGCCGGGCCGGGGGAGCGCTCACCGTGCCGTGTGACGAGGAAGCGCCACGCTCCGAACGCCTGCATGGTGGTGACCTTCTGCTCGATGATCGACGCCGCCAGCGCGTCGAAGATGCGGTCGGTGCGTGCCAGCCGCAATCCGGGATGTCGGCGGGCGGCCTCGGCGATCGCCGGATGCCGTGACGCGTCGAAACCACTCGGGTCGTCGTCCGCGCCGCACAGCCGCGGAACCGACGCGATCGCCTCATCGGCGCCCGGACCCCAGGCCGCCGCGTGCACCCCGCCGGTGGCCTGGCGCAGAACGAGCGTCGCGACGCCTGCTGCCGTGCGGAACGCCATCCAGATGCGCGAGCCGTCGCGGAACATGGTCGGGTCGGTGCCGCCTCGGCGCAGCGCGCCGACCGTTCGGTCGAGGTCGATCGGATGCCGGGGGCGGTGCACCGTCTCGCGCGCCGGGCCGGTGCGCGCGGCCGCCTGCTGTACGGCATCCGCCATCAAGGTCATGGGAAGAACCCTACGCGCCGGCGCCGACAACGCGGGTTCCTGTCGCGCCGCACCGTGTGCGCTGCAGGTTCTGGCATCCGCTGCATCGATCGATGACGCGGATGCCATGAACTGGCGCGCACGTGTGAAACGCGCGAACAGAGCCGCGGGTCAGAACCGGTCGGGCGAGGGAGTGCCGTGACCGTAGCGGATCACGACGTCGGCGTGGCGGTCGAAGCGGTAGCCGACGCCGCGGACGGTGCGGACGATGTCCTCGTGGCGGCCGAGCTTCGCGCGGAGCCGGCGCACGTGCACGTCGATCGTGCGCTCGCCGGGTGCTTCCTCTTCGGAGGACGCCTGCCACAGCGCCGAGACGAGCTCGCTGCGCTCGATCGTGCGGCCCTCACGCAGCACGAGGTACTGCAGCAGTTCGAATTCCTTGTAGGTGAAGCCGGCGGACTCGCCGTCCAGCAGGACGCGCTTGCGGGAGATGTCAACGACGACGGCCGGCTCGGCCTCCTTCTCCTCTTCGGCAGCAGCCTTGGCGCGGGCGAGCGCGCCGGGCTCCTGCAGGGCGAGGCGGACGACATCGAGGTCGCGGCCGCCGGATCCGTGCGGGGCGAGGGCGACGGTGGCGTGGGTCTCGGCGTTCGGGGCGAGTTCGGCGAGGGTGCGGCGGAGGGCGTCGACGAGGAGCGGCAGGCTGACACCGGCCTCGGCGGCCTTGATCTCGTCGATGCCGACGTAGAGGGCGAAGCCGCGGGGCGAACGGACGGCGGGGAGGTCTGCGGTGGCCGGGTCGCTGACGGGCTTGGCCGGAACGGTGCGGATCGGGGCGGTGACGGGACGCTCGAGGAGTGCGGTGTTCGACATGATGATGGTCCTTGGAGGAAGGCGAGCGGAGGGGCTCGGGTGCGTTGCACGAATGACCGGGCGGAGCCGGGAAGGGAGAGCACACGGGGTGCGGTGCTCAGGACTCAACCCCGCAGATCGCGGGAGGGACGAGTCAGAGAGGGCGGTTGCGCCTTAGCAACACATTCGGCAACACATGCCAACGCGGCCGGCCATCATCATGCCGGCACTCCCGTTCGCCTCCTGGGCGGACATGGGGCGTGCGTTGGTGGTCATGGGGGCGATTATTTCCGATCATGACCCGCCGTGTCAAAACGTGTCGCGGTCGGCCGTGTCATAGGGCGTAACGTAGTCGCGTGTCGATGCCTGCCGAGTCCTGCGAATTCGTGCTCTCCCACGAGAGGGATGCCTCGCGCTACACCCTCATGCGCGACGGGGTGCTGCTGAGCGCGCTCGACTACCGCGACGACGGCAGCACGGTCGCGATGACCCGCGCCTTCACTGTGCCGGCCCACCGCGGCCACGGCTATGCCGGGCTCGTCGTCGAGGGCGCCGTCGCCGACATCGAATCCCGCGGCGATCGGCGCATCGATCCGGTGTGCTGGTACGTCGCGGAGTGGTTCGAGAGCCACCCGGACAAGAAGGCGCTGCTGCGCCAGCGTTGACCGGCAGTCCGCCCGCTGCGCGGCACGCCTGACGGGCGATGTCGGAGGCCGTCCGTACCGTGTGAGTATGCGAATCCTGCACACCTCCGACTGGCACATCGGCCGCACGTTCCACGGGCACTCCACACTGACGGCGCTCGCCGAGGTGCTCGCCGCGCTCGTGCAGCAGGTGCGCGAGCACGACGTCGACGTGGTCGTCGTCGCCGGCGACGTCTTCGACTCCGCCACGCCGGCCGCCGCGGCCTACACGCTCCTCGACGAGGCGCTCCTCGCCCTGCACGAGGCCGGTGCCACGGTGGTCATGACCAGCGGCAACCACGACTCCGCCGCGCGGCTCGGGTTCCACTCCCGGCTGCTCCGCGATGGCATCCACGTGCTCACCGACCCCCTCGCGATCTCCACCCCGGTGACGGTGGTGGACGAGCACGGTCCCGTCCATTTCTTCGGCATTCCCTACCTCGAGCCGGCAATCGTCCGCCAGCACTGGACGGATGCCGAAGGCGATGGCCCCGTGCTGCGCACCCAGGCGCAGACGATGAATCACGCCATGGATCTGGTCCGCGCCGGGATGGCCGCCCACCCCGGGCGCTCCGTCGCGGTCGCGCACTGCTTCGCCGCCGGTGTGGATGCCACGGCAGGGCTCGAGCGAGAGGTACGTCAGGGCGGGCTCGACATGGTTCCGCTGGCGGCCTTCGACGGGCCCGACTACGTTGCGCTCGGTCACATCCACGGCCGTCAACAGCTCGCCGGGCGGGTGCGCTATTCGGGAGCGCCGCTGCACTACAGCTTCGGAGAGCAGCACAAGGAGCGCGGTTCGTGGCTCGTCGAGCTCGACGGCAACGGGCTCGCCTCGACCACCTGGCTGGCGCTGCCCGTTCCCCGCCCGCTCGTCACGCTGACCGGCACGCTCGATGAGATCCTCACCGACGCAAACGTCGCGCTGCACGCCGACAGCTGGGTGTGCGCGGTGTACACCGACGCCACACCGCAGCACGAGCCGATGCGGCGGCTGCGTGACCGGTTCCCGTTCTGCGCCATGGTGCAGCACCAGCCCGAGGGAGCGGATGCCGCCGACGAGCGCTCCTACTCCCAGCGGCTGCGCACGGCGGTGACCGACTTCGAGCGCGTCGAGGCGTTCCTGCAGCACGTGCGCGCAGGTCACGGGCCCACGGAACGCGAGACGGAGCTCATCCACGACGTGCTCGACGACCGGGTGCGGGCCGAGGCGCTCGCCTGATGCAACTGCACCGCCTCGAGGTCGAGGGGTTCGGGCCGTTCCGCTCCAGGCAGGTCGTCGACTTCGACGCCTTCGCGGACGACGGCATCTTCCTCATCGCCGGTCGCACCGGGGCGGGCAAATCGAGCATCCTCGACGCCATCTGCTTCGCGCTGTACGGAGGTGTTCCCCGATACGACGG
>JAPSIX010000035.1 GCA_031178475.1 Microbacterium sp.
AGGCTGTGATGCTGCGAGCGGGTCACGTGGTGGCACGCGGGGTGGGGCGCAACCTCGTCTGGGCGCCGAACGCCGAAGCGGATTCGCAGCGCTGACGCGCCACGCCCGGTGGCCGCCCCGGTTTCTGAGGCACCGCCGGAGTTTGCTAAGCTTGTCGAGTTGCCCGCTCAGCGGGGAACGTGATCCTCGGTAGCTCAATTGGCAGAGCAGCCGGCTGTTAACCGGCAGGTTCTTGGTTCGAGTCCAAGCCGGGGAGCCAAGAAGGGCCCGTCCATCGGACGGGCCCTTTCCCTTCGGCCCCGAGGCTCATCGAACGCTCAACCGGGTGGGAGCTTCGCGACGCCGTGGCGTGCCGGTTCCTCGGGCTCGGCGGCGGTATCCGGGGATGCCTTCGACGCTCCCGTCGGTGTTCCGGTGTCAGGGTAGTCGGGTTCGGTAACCTCGCTCGCCGGATCGCGTTCCTCTTTCGGGGGCAGGTGATCGAGGGGCTGCTTGATGTCATCCGAATTGCTCATACCGACAGGCTCCGATGTACTCCCGTCGTTCAGCAGGGGGTTGCCCTCGCGGGGCGGACATGCAATCCTGCGCGAGTCGACGGTTTTCGCTGACTGAGAGGCGAGGGGCCCATGCGAAAGACAGGCATCATCCTCGCCTGCGCCATAGCCGTCGCTGGCCTGGCTGCAGGAGCCGCCGTCGTTGACGGTGTGCGCTCCAGCGATGTGGCCTCGGTGCCCTCTGCGGCGTCCCCCGGAGCCGTCCACGCACTCAACCGGGCTCTGTCGCACCAGGGCGGTGTGGGAGACGCTCAGTGGATCGATCGCACCCTGCGCGAGACTCTTCCCAACTTCACGGTCTCCTGGGACGGCAAGTCCGGAGTGCGGATCTTCGGAGCGACGGTGGAGGGGAGAGTGCACGATGTGCGCCCTGGCTCGGGCTATCGCGACAGCGTCCGTGACGGTGACACCCTCACGCGCGACGAACTTGGGTTCGATGATCCAGCAGCGAACTGGCGCATTGTCGTTCTCACCGTGGAGGTGCTGAACGACTTCGACCCCCAGCGGGAGATGTCGTCGGAGATCGAAGTGGCACTGTGGCTGGACGGCGCAACCGATCCCGAGGTGATCCGCAAGGGCTTCCAGGGACAGCGGATCTTCGCGGTCCTTGAGGAACCCGGGCGCCTCGAACCTCCGCACGCTTACCCTGTCGCCCGCAACGGCGCTCTGATCGGACTGATTCGTGAAGACGGATCGCTTTCGCTCCCTGGCCTCCACGTGGAAGAGGAAGAGTACATGGACGGACTCACGACGATCTCTGCGATTGAGGCAGCCGCCAAGGAGCCAGCGACCGTGCTGCCCCTCTCCACGGAGAACGGCTTCTGGGAGCGGACGGACTAGCGCGCCCCGGCGTCTGGATCAGCTCTCGAGGTCGTCGACTCCCGGCATCCAGCTCGCGCCGGGCTTGCCCCAGCCGCGCTTGCGGGCGATCTTCTGCGCCGTCTTCCAGTCGCTGTCGGAGAGGCGGTCGACGTAGAGGATGCCGTCGAGGTGGTCGAACTCGTGCTGCATGATCCGCGCCCGCCAACCGTCGACCTCGATGCGCACGGGGGCTCCGCCGAGATCGTTCCCTGTCACCATCACCCGGTCGGCGCGGCGCAGTGGGAACCGCTCGCCCGGGAACGACAGGCAGCCCTCCGACTCGAGGTCGGGGTCCGGCGAGCCCGGCTCGGGCGGTGTCATCCAGAGGACGGGATTGAGGATCTCGCCGCGCCACGGACGCTCGTCGTCGTCGACGTACGAGTACACGTAGATCCGCAGCGCGACGCCGACCTGCGGAGCGGCGAGTCCCACGCCGGGCGCCTTGTCCATCGTCTCGTACATGTCGGCGACGAGAGTTCTGATCTCGTCAGTCACCTCGCCGACCTCGTTCGCGGGGGAGTGGAGCACGGGGTCGCCCATGATGCGAATCGGAAGAACAGCCACGCCACAACCCTACTCGGCGCGACTGCGGCGGTAGGGTCGTACTGTGATTCACGCGGCCGGTCTGGTGACAGACGTCAATGAGCAACTGGTCGGAGTCTTCCAGAACCCGGCACTGCTCCTCGGCATCCCCCTGGCGCTGGCGGGAGCGGTCTTCATGTCGCTCGGCGCCCAGTATCAGCACCGCGGTGTGGAGAAGGTCGAGCAGCTCACCGGCGTCGAGGGCACGACCGGACTGAGCGGCGCCCAATTGAAGGGCCTGCTCCGGCGACCGTCCTGGATCGTCGGCACGCTCATGCTCGCCTTCGCCATCATCTGCCAGCTCAGCGCGCTCGCCATCGCGCCGCTCATCGTCGTGCAGCCGCTCGGCGCGGTCGCGCTGGTCGTCACGACCCTGCTCAACGCCCGGATCACGGGACACGCGCCCACGCGGCAGTCGCTCGTCGCGATCGGGTTCTGCATCGGCGGCATCTTCCTGTTCGTGTTCCTCGCCGCCCTCCACGCCACAGAGCGCCCCATCGACGACATCGACCTCTTCGTGATCCTCACCGTGCTGCTGGTCGTCATCATCGCGCTCGGCGCGTCCTGGTTGCTGCTGCGGCGACGGATGCGCGCGCTGTTCTACGTCACCGCCGCCGGCATCCTGTACGGATTCGTCGCGACTCTCGCGAAGGCCGCCATCAAGCGGATCCAGGACGGCCAGTTCGATTGGCTCACCCTCGTCTGCGTCATCGCGCTGCTCGCCGCCGCGGCCGCGGGTGCCTACTTCGTGCAGACCGCGTACAGCTCGGGTCCGCCCGACCTCGCGATCGCCGGCCTGACGGTCATCGACCCGATCGTCGCGGTGCTCATCGGCGCACTGGTCCTGGGCGAGGCGTCCGCGGCGCCGCTGTGGGTCGTCGTGCTGTTCGTCGTCGCCGGCGCCATGGCGGTGTGGGGCGTGATCAGCCTTGCCAAGTTCCACCCGCAGATCCTCAGCGAGAGCCAGGAGCTGGGACTCAAACGGGGCAGCGACGGCCCTTCGACAGGCTCAGGGACCCAGGCATAGGCGACGGCCCTTCGACAGGCTCAGGGACCCAGGCTCGGCTCAGGGGCCAGCCGGGTCAGTAGTCGCGGTCGATGAGGTCGGGGGAGACCTCGGCCGCTGCAGCCTCGTCCACGAAGAACACGGTGCGCCGGCGTCCCTTGGCGCCCGCTGCCGGCACGCTCGCGTAGCTGGCGCCCGCGAGCGCCAGTCCGAGTGCCGACGCCTTGTCCGCTCCCGTGAGCACCAGCCACACCCGCTTGGAGGCGTTCAGCACCGGGCGGGTGAGCGTCACGCGCTCCGGCGGGGGCTTCGGCGAGTTCCGGACGGGCAGCGCTGCGGCATCCGTCACCGTCACCTCGGGCCGGTCGGGGAAGAGCGAGGCGATGTGACCGTCGGGCCCGACGCCCAGGAAGCACACCGCGAAGGACGGCCACGGCTCGGCATCCGACGCCGCGAACCGCGCCAGCTCGGCGGCGTACCTCTCGGCCGCCTCGTCGAGGCTCACGCCCTCTGAGGGCGCGGCCACCTCGTGGATGTTCTCCGCCGGAACATCGACGCGGTCGAGCAGCGCCTCCCGCGAGAGGCGCGAATTGCGGTCGGGGGAGTCGAGCTCGACGAACCGCTCGTCGCCCCACCAGAAGTGCACGAGAGACCAATCGATCTCGCCGGCGCGGGGGTGCTCGGCCGCAGCGGCGAGTACCGCCCCGCCCATCGATCCCCCCGTCAGACAGACATGGGCGATCCGGCCGTTGCGCGTGCGCGCGCGCAGCCTCGCAAGGAAGCGATCACCCACCCGTTCCGCCAGCGCGGCCGGCGTCGGCTCCACGACAACGGTCTTCGTCGACCCCTGCACCTTCATGCGATCATGCTCCCTTGTCCGGCGGCCCCAGACGCTCCCAGCCTTCGGTGATGACGCGACCATACAGCACGTCGGCGTCGAGGCGTCGGAGTTCCTCGGCGAGGCACTCCCGCAGCGTGCGCCGCGGCAGGTGCAGTTCATGGTCGGGCTGCCCGGGCTGTGTCAGCACGGCGACCTCGGGCGACGTGCGCTCGAGCAGGATGTCGCCGCTCTCGCGGCGCAGCAGCACCGACTTGATCCCCTCGCGCCAATGCGCCGGGTCTTCGTACGACCAGGTCACCGGCACATCCAGCGCCATCTGCAGCCAGGCCGCCAGCAGCGCGGTCGAGGGGGAGGCGGCGGCTCCGCGCACCTCCGCCGCCGTCACCGGCTCGTACGGCGGCTGGTCGAGCACGGCGGCCAGCTGCTCTCGCCAGTGCGTCAGACGCGTCCAGGCCAGATCCGTGTCGCCCGGGGCGTGCGTACGGCCCAGCAGCGCAAGCCGGTCACGCACGTCGGGCGACGTCGCGGCATCGGTGATCCGGCGCTGCGCGATGCGGCCGAGCGGCGACGCCGCGGCATCCGTCGGCGACTCATCCGGCCACCACACCACGACGGGGGCATCCGGCAGGAGCAGGCCGGTCACGAGGCTCTCGGTGTTGCTGCCTGCGGCGCCGTAGGCGCGCAGCACGACGACCTCGCTCGCACCGGCGTCGCCGCCGACGCGGATCTGCGCATCGAGGTGGGCCTCCCCATCACCCCTGGTGAGCACGATGACCCGCATCGGGTGCTCGCGGGAGGCGTCGTTCGCCGCGTCGATCGCCGGCTCCGTGACGCCGTTGCGCGCAGCGATGATGAGAGTCAGAACGCGGCCCAGGGCGACCGCGCCGCCTTCCTCACGCACCTTCACGAGGTGCTTGGCGACCTGGCTGACCGTGGTGTCGGGAAGGTCGATGATCACGGGCGTCTCCAGACTCGTCCGTCGCGGGCAAGGAGGGCGTCGGCGGAAGCCGGGCCCCAGGAACCGGGCGCGTACTGCTCGAGGGGAGCGTGCAGGCCGGCCCAGTACTCCTCGACGGGGTCGAGGATCTTCCAGGACAACTCGACTTCCTCATGCCGGGGAAAGAGCGGCGGGTCGCCGAGCAGCACGTCCAGGATCAGGCGCTCGTACGCCTCCGGACTGGCCTCGGTGAACGCGTGACCGTAGCCGAAGTCCATGGTGACATCGCGGACGTTGGCGCCCGTGCCGGGCACCTTCGAACCGAACCGGATCGTCACACCCTCATCGGGCTGCACCCGGATGACCAGGGCGTTCTGACCGAGCTCGGAGGTCTGGGCGCGTCCGAACAGGTGCTCAGGGGCCCGCTTGAACACCACCGCGATCTCGGTCACCCGGCGGCCGAGGCGCTTGCCGGTGCGCAGATAGAACGGCACTCCGGCCCACCGTCGGGTCTCGATCTCGAGCTTCACCGCTGCGTACGTCTCGGTCGCGGACTGCGGATCCATGCCTTCCTCTTCGAGGAAGCCGTTCACCTTCTCGCCGCCCTGCCAGCCGCCGGCGTACTGGCCGCGGGCCGTCGCGAGGGACAGGTCGTCGGGCAGGCGCACGGCCTCCAGGACCTTCTCCTTCTCGGCGCGAAGGTGGTCGGCCGACATGCTGATCGGCTCTTCCATGGCGGTGAGGGCGAGCAGCTGCAGCAGATGGTTCTGGATGACGTCGCGCGCCGCGCCGATGCCGTCGTAGTAGCCGGCACGGCCGCCGACGCCGATGTCCTCGGCCATCGTGATCTGCACGTGATCGACGTAGTTGCGGTTCCACAGCGGTTCGTACAGCTCGTTCGCGAAGCGCAGCGCGAGGATGTTCTGCACCGTCTCCTTGCCGAGGTAGTGGTCGATGCGGAAGATCGAGTCGGCAGGGAACGCCACCTCAAGGGCGCGGTTCAGTGCGCGCGCCGACTCGAGATCGTGCCCGAAGGGCTTCTCGATGACCACGCGCCGCCAGTGGTTCTCATCCGTGGTGTCCTCGCCGACCAGGCCGGAGTCGCGCAGCTGCTTCGCCACGAGCGGGAAGTCCTTCGGCGGGATGGAGAGGTAGTAGGCATGGTTTCCCATCGTGCCGCGCTCGACGTCGAGCTTCTCGACCGTCTCGCGGAGCCGGCGGAACGAGTCCGGGTCGTCGAACGTGCCCTGTACGAAGCGGATGCCCTGCAGCAGCTGCTGCCAGGTCTCCTCGCGGAACTCGGTGCGGGCGTGCTTCTTGACCGCGTCGTAGACGACCTGCGCGAAGTCCTGGTCCTCCCAGTCGCGGCGGGCGAACCCGACCAGCGCGAACCCCGGCGGCAGCAGCCCCCGGTTTGCCAGGTCGTAGACGGCGGGCATGAGCTTCTTGCGCGACAGGTCACCGGTCACGCCGAAGATCACCAGGGCGCTGGGACCGGCGATCCGATTCAGGCGACGATCGTCGGGATCGCGGAGCGGATTGCGGCCACGAGAGATGAGGGCAGGCATCAGTGAGGGATATCTCCAGGTTCGGACAGGTTACTGGGCCGCTTCGAACAGCGAGAGGACATCGTCCGCGGCATCCGTGATCGTCAGCGAGACCACCGGGCGGCCGAGTTCGGCGAGCACGGCCGCGTCGCCGGCGGCCTGCGCCTGGATGAGCTGGCCGAAGGTGAACGGGCGCTCGGGGATCTCGAGATCGACATCGGTGCGCTCGAGGATCTGCAGGAAGACGCCCTGAGCCGGGCCGCCCTTGTGGTACTGACCCGTGGAGTGCAGGAAGCGGGGCCCCCACCCGAACGTGGTGGGGCGACCAGAGTCGGCGGCGACCATCTCTCGCAGGCCGGCGAGCTGCGGCATCTCGAGCCGGTTCACGTAGGCCTGGATGGCGACGTAGCCGTCATCACCGAGTCGTGACCACAGGGCGTCGAGCACTCCGGCGAGGGTCCCCGACGAGGCGAGCTGCGGATCGGAGACGCGCACCTCGATCCCGTCCTGGACGAAAGCGGGATCGGTCGGCTCCGGCCGCTTCTCGAGCAGCCCGCGCGCGGCGGCCTTCGCCGCTTCGACATCGGGTTGGTCGAATGGGTTGATCCCGAGCAGGTGTCCGGCGATCGCCGTGGCGTACTCCCAGAGCAGGAACTGCGCGCCGAGCGTGCCGCTGACCAGGATCTCGCCGAGGTGGCGTTCGCGCAGATGGAACTCGTCGGCGTCGTCGACCAGCCGCACGACCTGCAGGTCGTCGGGGCGGGCCTCGATCTCGGGGGAGACCGGGAGCAGCGGGACAGGCAGGATGCCGGTGCCGCCCTTTCCGGTCGATTCGGCGATCAGCTGCTCGATCCAGTCGGGCAGCCCGTCGATGTGGGTGCCGTCGCTCACCAGGGCAAGCTTGTCGCGCCGCGGCTCGACACCGGTGATGGCCGCGGCGAGCCGCAGGGCGGGGTTCTCGGCGGAGTCGACGGCGAACTGCAGGGTCGACGCTTCCGCCTCGTCGAGCAGCTCCCCGATGTCGATGCCGGCCAGCCCAGCCGGTACGAGCCCGAACGCCGTCAGGGCCGAATAGCGACCGCCGACGTTCGGGTCGGCGTTGAAGACACGGTAGCCGGCCTCTCGCGCCGCGTCATCGAGCGGGGAAGCGGGGTCGGTCACCACGACGATCCGTTCCGCCGGGTCGATGCCGATGTCGCGGAAGGCGGCTTCGAACGCCCGACGCTGCGAATCCGTCTCGACCGTCGAGCCCGACTTCGAAGAGACGACCAGCGCCGTGCGCTTCAGATCCTCATCGATGGCGGCGAGCACCTGCGCCGGCGCCGTCGAATCCAGGATCGTCAGCGGCGCACCCGAGGTACGGGCGATGACCTCGGGGGCGAGAGACGAGCCGCCCATTCCCGCCAGCACGATCCGGTCGACGCCGCGGGCGCTGAGCTCGGCGCGCAGAGCGCGGACCTCAGCGACGAGCGGCCGCGACACGGACACGGCCTGGACCCAGCCGAGACGGATGGACGCCTCCTGCTCGGCATCCGGGCCCCACAGAGTGGGATCACCGCCGGTGACACGTGAGGCGACGAGGTTCGCGACGAGAGCGGGGACGAGCTCGTCGACGGCGGCCTTCGTCGCGCCGGACACGTGCACCGACACGGTCATCGCGCAGCTTCCAGAGCCTCGGTGACCTGGGTGAGCAGGCCGTGCCAGGAATCGATGAACTTCCCGACGCCCTCGTCCTCGAGCACCTGGGTGACGTCGTCGAAGTCGACGCCCACCTCGGCCAGGCCGGCGAACACCTCGCGTGCCTGCTCGTATCCGCCCGTGACGGTGTCGCCGGTGACGACGGCGTGGTCGAAGGTCGCCTCGAGCGTCTTCTCGGGCATGGTGTTCACCACACCAGGCGCGACGAGCTCGGTCACGTACAGCGTGTCGGGCAGGTTCGGGTCCTTGACGCCGGTCGAGGCCCACAGCGGACGCTGCAGGTTCGCCCCCGCGTCGAGGAGCGCCTTGGCGCGGTCGCCGGCGAACGTCTGCTCGAAGAGCTCGTAGGCGAGGCGCGCGTTGGCGATGCCGGCCTTGCCGCGCAGGTTCTTGGCCGCGTCGGTGCCGATGGCGTCGAGGCGCTTGTCGGTCTCGGTGTCGACTCGCGACACGAAGAACGACGCGACCGAGTGGATCGTCGACAGGTCGATGCCCGCGGCCTTGGCCGTCTCCAGGCCGGTGAGGTAGGCGTCGATGACCGCGGCGTAGCGCTCAAGGCTGAAGATGAGCGTGACGTTCACGCTCACTCCGGCTCCGATGGCCGCCGCGATCGCCGGGAGACCCGCCTTGGTCGCGGGGATCTTGACCAGCAGGTTGGGACGGTCGATCTCCGCCCACAGATGCTTGGCCGACTCGATGGTGCCCTCGGTGTCGTGCGCGAGGTCGGGGGAGACCTCGATGGACACGCGCCCGTCGACGTGGTTCGTCGCCTCCCACACCGGCCGGAACACGTCCAGAGCAGCGGTGACATCCTGCGTGGTGGCGGCGAACACGGCGTCGGCCGCGGTGGTGCCCGAGACGGCGAGCTCGTGCACCTGCGCGTCGTACGAGGTGTCATCCGGGTTGGTGATGGCGTTGGCGAAGATCGTCGGGTTCGTCGTCACACCGGTCACGTTGCGGGTGTCGATGAGCTCCTGCAGGTTGCCGGAGGAGATCCGGGTGCGGGAGAGGTCGTCGAGCCAGATGCTGACGCCCGCCTCGGCGAGCTGTTCGGTGGGGGTGCTCATGTGCGTTCTCCTTCTGCCGTGCTCAGTTGGCCGCGTTGGCGGCGATGGTCTCACGTGCCGCCTGGACGACGGCCTCGGCGGTGATCCCGAACTTCTCGAACAGGGTCTTGTAGTCGGCGGATGCGCCGAAGTGGTCGATTCCGACCGAGCGGCCGCGGTCCCCGACGATTCCCCGCCAGGTGAGGGGAGAGCCCGCCTCGACCGAGACGCGGGCGGTGACGGATGCCGGAAGCACGCTCTCGCGGTACGCCTCGTCCTGCTCGGCGAACCACTCCAGCGACGGGGCGGAGACGACGCGGGCGTTCACACCGTCGGCCGCGAGCGTCTCGCGGGCCGCGACGGCCAGCTGCACCTCGGAGCCGGTGGCGATGATGATCACGTCGGGCTCACCGTCGGGCGCCTCGGCGAGCACGTACGCGCCCCTCGCGACGTTCTGCGTCGATGCGAGCGTGTCGCCGGACGCCTCGCCGTCGCCTCGCTGGAAGACGGGAATGTTCTGCCGGGTGAGGGCGATGCCGGCCGGTCCGTCGTGGCGGCGCAGCAGCTCCAGCCATGCTGCGGCGGTCTCGTTCGCGTCAGCCGGGCGCACGACCGTGAAGTTCGGGATCGCACGCAGCGTCGCGAGCTGCTCGATGGGCTGGTGCGTGGGGCCGTCCTCGCCGAGCGCCACGGAATCGTGGGTCCAGACGTAGATCGAGGGGATGTTCATCAGCGCGGCCAGGCGGACCGCGGGACGCATGTAGTCGCTGAAGATGAGGAACGTGCCGCCGAAGGCGCGGGTCGGGCCGTGCAGCACGATGCCGTTCACGATCGCCGCCATCGCGTGCTCGCGGATGCCGAAGTGCAGAACTCGGCCGTACGGGTTGCCGGACCACTCCTCGGTGGACCACTCCGCCGGGATGAACGAAGGAGCTTCCTTGATCGTGGTCAGGTTCGACTCGGCCAGATCCGCGGAGCCGCCCCACAGCTCGGGCAGCTCGGCGGCCAAGGCGTTGATGACCTGGCCGGAGGCGGCCCGGGTGGAGACGTCCTTGCCGGACTCGAACGCGGGAAGCGCGTCGGTGACGCCCTCAGGCAGCTCGTGCGCCTCGAGGCGGTCCAGCAGAGCCTTGCGCTCGGGGTTCGCCTCGGCCCATGCATCGAACGACTTCTGCCACTCGGCGCGCTCGGTCTCTGCGCGCTCTGCGAGGGAGCGGGTGTGCGCGAGCACATCGTCGGCGACCACGAACGACTGCTCCGGATCGAAGTCGAGCACCTTCTTGGTCGCGGCGAGCTCGTCCGCGCCGAGCGCGGAACCGTGGATCTTGCCGGTGTTCTGCTTGCCGGGCGCGGGCCAGCCGATGATCGTCTTCAGCACGATCATCGAGGGCTTTGAGGTCTCGCCCTTGGCGGCCTCGATCGCCGCGTGCAGCTCGGCGATGTCCTCGACGTACTCGCCGCTCTTCTTCCAGTCGACCGTCTGCACATGCCAGCCGTACGCCTCGTACCGCGCGGCGACATCCTCGGTGAAGGCGACATCGGTGTCGTCCTCGATGGAGATCTGATTCGAGTCGTAGATCGCGATCAGGTTGCCGAGCTGCTGGTGACCGGCGAGCGACGAAGCCTCGCTCGTGACGCCCTCCTGCAGATCGCCGTCGCTCGCGAGCACGTACACGTAGTGGTCGAACGGGCTCGTGCCAACAGCGGCATCCGGATCGAACAGACCCCGCTCGTAGCGCGCGGCATAGGCGAACCCGACCGCCGACGCGAGACCCTGCCCGAGGGGCCCGGTGGTGATCTCCACGCCCTTGGTGTGGCCGTACTCGGGGTGTCCGGGGGTCTTGGAGCCCCACGTGCGCAGCGACTTCAGGTCGTCCAGCTCGAGCCCGAAACCACCCAGGTACAGCTGCACGTACTGGGTGAGCGACGAGTGACCGCACGACAGGATGAACCGGTCACGGCCGAGCCAGTCGGTGTCGGCCGGGTCATGACGCATCACCCGCTGGTACAGCAGGTAGGCGACGGGCGCCAGGCTCATCGCGGTTCCGGGGTGGCCGTTCCCGACCTTCTCCACGGCGTCCGCCGCGAGGACGCGCGCGGTGTCCACCGCGCGCCGGTCGATCTCGTTCCACTGAAGTTCCGTCACGGCCATGCTCCTTCTGACAATTGCGAAGGCGCCCGTATTCCTGCGCGGATCCGCGTCGTCACGGAAGAGGGTGCACAGCGCCAGGCGCGCGAGTCGTTTCAGCATAGCGCCGGGTCATCCGGCTCCGGGCAAGATTTCGAACGATGCAGCAGGCCGGGGCGCCCTCGCCCGACACGCCCGGTGGCCTAGACTGGAGCGAGTGTCCACACGTGCGCAGGAGGAGGCGATCGCGATCTCGACGACGTCGCAGACCATCGAGGGGAAGCACTCGTTCGGTCAGAAGATCCGCGGGTACGTCGCCCTCACCAAGCCGCGTGTGCTGGAGCTGCTGCTGGTCTCCACCGTTCCGGTGATGTTCCTCGCCGCAGGCGGGATGCCCGACCTGTGGCTGGTGCTGGCGACCGTCATCGGCGGCGCCATGAGTGCCGCGTCCGCGGCATCCTTCAACATGTATCTCGATCGCGACATCGACGTGCACATGAAGCGCACCGAGAACCGGCCTCTCGTCACGGGCGAGGTCTCGCCCCGGGGAGCGCTGGTTTTCTCCTGGGTGCTCGCCGTCGTCTCAACGGTGTGGCTGTGGCTCACCACGAACTGGCTGGCCGCGTCGCTCTCGGCCGGAGCGATCTTCTTCTACGTGGTCATCTACACGATGATCCTCAAGCGCCGCACCGAGCAGAACATCATCTGGGGCGGCATCGCCGGATGCTTCCCGGTGCTGATCGGGTGGAGCGCGGTCACCGGATCGCTGGACTGGCCGCCGCTCGTGCTGTTCGTGCTCGTTTTTCTGTGGACGCCCCCGCACTACTGGCCGCTGTCGATGAAGTACAAGGACGACTACGACGACGTCGACGTGCCCATGCTCGGGGTCACCCGTTCGGCGTCGCAGGTCGGCCTGCAGGTCATCCTGTACGCGTGGGCCACCGTGGCCTGTTCGCTGCTGCTGGTGCCCGTGGCGGGCATGGGCCTGGCCTACACGGTGTCGGCGCTGGTCTTCGGCGGCTGGTTCATCTACGAGTCCCACCGCCTGTACAACCGGGCCGTGCATGGCACCGAGGCCCGCCCGATGCGCGTGTTCCACGCCTCGATCACCTATCTGACGCTGATCTTCCTCGCCGTCGCGGTCGACCCGCTGCTGCCGTTCTGACCTCTCGCGAGGTGAAGGTCCGGTGAACAGGCCGTGACTTCGGCGTCGCGCTGCTTCGATCCATGTCAATATAGACGCATGTCGAATCAGAACGGGGCGCTCGCATGACCACCACGGTCCTCCCGCCCGTCGCAAGCCCACCCGCCGGTCGGCGTCTGTCAGCTCTGGACCGCTGGCTGCCGCTGTGGATCGGCCTCGCCATGATCGCCGGCCTGCTTCTGGGGCGGTTCGCGGCCGGGGTCTCTGAGCTGCTTGCCCGTCTTGAGATCGGCGGCATATCCGTCCCGATCGCCCTGGGGCTGCTCGTGATGATGTACCCGGTCCTGGCCAAGGTCCGGTACGACCGGGTGAGCGCCGTCACCGGAGACAAGAAGCTGCTGCTGTCGTCACTGGTGCTGAACTGGCTGGTCGGTCCCGCAGTGATGTTCGCGCTCGCCTGGATGTTCCTGCCGGATCTGCCGGAATACCGCACCGGGCTCATCATCGTCGGGCTGGCCCGTTGCATCGCCATGGTCGTCATCTGGAACGATCTCGCCTGCGGAGACCGGGAAGCGGCCGCGGTGCTCGTTGCGATCAACTCCGTCTTCCAGGTGCTCGCATTCTCGCTGCTCGGCTGGTTCTACCTCACGGTGCTGCCCGGCTGGCTCGGCCTCGACACGCAGGGCCTCGACATCTCGGTCTGGATGATCGCGCTGAACGTCCTGATCTTCCTCGGTGTCCCGCTGGTCGCCGGGTTCGCCTCGCGGTTCATCGGGGAGCGTCGGAAGGGGCGTCAGTGGTACGAGCACACGTTCCTCCCCCGGGTGGGACCGTGGGCCCTGTACGGACTGCTGTTCACCATCGTGCTCCTGTTCGCGCTGCAGGGCGAGCAGGTGACGTCTCGGCCCTGGGATGTCGGCCGCATCGCCGTGCCACTGCTCGCCTACTTCGGCATCATGTGGTTCGCCGGTCTCCTGACCGGCAAGGTGCTCGGCCTGGGCTACGCACGGTCTTCGACGCTGGCCTTCACGGCGGCGGGAAACAACTTCGAACTCGCCATCGCCGTCGCCATCGGCACGTTCGGAGCCGCATCCGGCCAGGCTCTGGCCGGAGTCGTAGGCCCGCTCATCGAGGTGCCTGTGCTCGTCGGCCTCGTCTCTGTGTCGCTTTGGGCAGCCCGCGCTTGGTTCGGCACTGATCCGTACACCGCTGAGAGGATGCCGTCATGAACGTCGCACTCATCGCAGAGAGCGATGCCTGCAGTCCCGTCGCCACCCACGCCATCGGTTCGGAAGCAGCCTCGGCGGTCGCCGCGACGCTGAAGGCGCTGGCCGATCCGCTGCGCCTGCGCATGCTCTCGGCGATCGCCGCCGACCCGCGCGGGGAGTCGTGCGTGTGCGACCTGGCCGAACTGGCGGATGTGTCGCAGCCCACGGTGTCCCACCACCTGAAGGTGCTCAAAGACGTCGAAGTCTTGGCGTCCGAGAGGCGCGGAACCTGGGTCTGGTACCGCATCAACCCGCACCGCCGCGATGCCGTCACCGCGCTTCTCGAGTCGTTCGCACCGGCAGCGCTGAGCGCACCACCGGACGGCGACGAAACCGCGGAGCGCGAGAACCGGCCTGACTTCGATGCGCGCATCTCCCGGCTGGCGGACGAACTCGCCGCTGAGACTGGCGATCTCGATCACCAGACCGTGTTGAGCGTCGTCCGCGAGTCGTACACCGCCCTCGCGCGCACCGCGAAGGTGACCCGCGCGCTCGTCCCGCTCACCGAACGCTTCGCCCGTCAGCGCCTCGCCGATCTCACGCGCGAGCGGCACGGGTCCGTGCCGCAGGTGCTCTTCGTCTGCATCGCGAACGCGGGACGTTCGCAGCTCGCCGCGGCTCTTGTGAATCAGCTGGCCGGCGGCAAGGTCGTCGCTCGCTCTGCGGGATCCAGCCCCGCGGATGCCATTCACCCGCACGTGCGTTCCCTGCTCGCAGAGATCGAGGGCGAGCAGGCCGCCGAGCGATTCCCGAAGCCGCTCACCGATGATGCCGTTCGCGCCGCGGATGTCGTCGTCACGATGGGGTGTGGTGACGTCTGCCCGATCATCTCCGGAGTCCGATAC
>JAPSIX010000036.1 GCA_031178475.1 Microbacterium sp.
CGCGAAGGCGATGACCAGCGGCTATGCGCCGATCGGGGCGACCATCGTGTCGAGCCGCATCTACGAGCCGTTCTCGAAGGGGCAGACGTACTTCCCGCACGGCTACACCTTCGGCGGGCATCCCGTGTCGGCCGCGGTCGCGCTCGAGAACCTCGACATCTTCGAGGAGGAAGACCTCAACGCGCACGTGCGCGAGAACTCCCCGCTGTTCCGCGCGGAGCTGGAGACGCTGCTCGACCTGCCGATCGTCGGCGACGTACGTGGCGATGGGTACTTCTTCGGCATCGAGCTCGTCAAGGACAAGGACACCAGGGAGACCTTCGACGCCGACGAGTCCGAACGCCTGCTGCGCGGGTTCCTCTCGAAGGCGCTGTTCGACGCGGGCCTGTACTGCCGCGCCGACGACCGCGGAGATCCGGTCATCCAGCTCGCCCCGCCGCTCACGATCGGGCCGGCCGAGTTCCGCGAGATCGCCGACATCCTGCGCGGGGTGCTGAGCGAGGCGGCAGGCGTCCTCTGACCCTGTCCCGGATGACGGTCTGCCACCCCGCGGCGGCGGGTCAACCCGCCTGGTAGACCTGCTCGCCCTCGACCCAGGTTCCCAGCACCCGAGTGTTGCCGATCTCGTCGACCGGGCCATCGAACGGATCGCGGTCGAGCAGAGCCAGGTCGGCAAGCATTCCGACCCGGATGCTGCCGGTCTCGGGCAGGCTGTTCACCCGCGCCGAGCCCGCGGTGTACGCCTGCAGCGCCGTGCCGAGGTCGATGGCCTGCTCGGGAAGGAACGCCGGATAGTCGCCCTCCCACTCCGACGGCGCGGAGCGCCGGTTCACGGCGGTGTGGATCGCGGCCATCGGGTCGGGGGTCGACACCGACCAGTCACTGCCCGCGGCGAGCGCAGCCCCGGCGCGCAGCAGGTCGCCGAACGGGTACTGCCAGCTCGAGCGCTCGTCGCCGAGGAACGGCAGCGTGAGTTCGACCATCTGCGGCTCGAGCGTGGCCCAGAGCATCTGCATGTTGGCGGTCACCCCGAGCCTGCGGAAGCGCGGCACGTCATCGGGGTGCACGACCTGGATGTGCGAGATGTGGTGTGGGTTGCCGCGTGGGCCGTTTCGGCGCAGCGCCTCCTCGACGGCATCCAGGCATTCCCGCACCGCGCGGTCGCCGATGGCATGGAAGTGCAGCGTGAAGCCGAGAGCATCCAGTCGCGCCGCCGCCTCTTTGAGCAGCTCGGGCTCGACGAACGAGATGCCGGAGTTTCCCGTGCGGTGCCCGTGCCCGTCGCAGTACGGCTCGAGCATCGACGCGGTGAAGTTCTCGGCGACGCCGTCCTGCATGATCTTGATGCTCGTCGCGGCGAAGCGGCCCACGCGTCCTGACTCTCGCATCGCGACGAGGTCGTCGATCTGCTCGAGCCCCCGGTTGCGGTCCCACCACAGCGAGCCGACCACGCGGGCCGAGAGCTCCCCTGCTTCAGCGGCGGCGACGTATACGGGCAGCGGGTCGCCGGCGTCGCCGTACTGGGTGCCCACGATCGCGTCCTGCCAGGCGGTGATGCCGAAGGAGTGCAGGTGGCGCTGCCCGACGGCGAGCGCCTCCCGCAGGCGGTCGTGCGGTTCGGCCGGCAGCAGCCGGTTCACCAGTCCCATGGCGCCCTCGTGGAGGGTGCCGGTCGGGTGCCCGTCGGCATCCCGCTCGATGCGGCCGTCGGCCGGGTCGGGGGTGTCGCGGGTGATCCCGGCGAGTTCGAGAGCGCGGGTGTTCACCCAGGCGCCGTGACCGTCACGGTTCGGCAGGAAGGCCGGCCGGTCGGCGACCGCGGTGTCCAGCGCCGCCGCGGTGGGGGTGCCGCCGGGGAAGGCAGACATCTGCCAGCCCCCGCCGAGCACCCACGCGTCGTCGGGATGCTCCCTCGCGTAGCGGCGGATGCGGTCGAGGTAGGCGTCGTGCGTGCCGATGTCGGCGAGGTCGCAGCGCAGCATGTCCAGTCCGCCCCAGAGCGGGTGCACGTGGGCATCCTGGAATCCCGGCACGAGCAGACGGCCGTCGAGGTCGACGACCTCCGTTCCCGGGCCGATCAGCTCGGCGGCATCCGGCCCCACTGCGACGATCCGGCCGCCGCGAACGGCGACGGCATCGGCGCGGGCGCGCGAGGCGTCGGAGAGGAACACGCGCCCTCCGAATCCGCCGCCGGTGAAGACGAGGTCAGCGGGCACGTCAGCCTCCTGCCATGGTGCGGGCGATCTGGGCGGCCGAGTCGCCGGCGCGCTTGAGCACGATGGCGACGAGGCCGAGGGCGAGCAGCGTGAGCCCGAGCATCACGGTCGAGACGGCGGCGATCTCCGGGCGGAGCCCGCTGCGCAGCGAGCTGAGCACGTACACCGGCCACGGCGTGGTGCCGGAGACCTGCACGAAGGCCGACACGATCGTGTTGTCGAGGCTGAGCGTGAACGACAGCAGGAAACCGGCGAGCACCGCGGGCATGGCGAGCGGCAGCGTCACCTTCCAGAAGGTTCGCGCGGGGGTGGCGTACAGATCGGCGGATGCCTCTTCGAGCCGAGCGTCCTGACCGATGAGACGCGCCCGCACGATGTACGACACGATCGCGACCGAGAACAGCGAATGCCCGATCACGAGACGCGCGGTGCCGTCGTTGAACAGGCTCATCCCGAGATCCTGGCCCAGGAACACCAGCCAGGGCAGCAGCGCGATCGCATCGACGATCTCGGGCGTCACCGAGACGAGCAGCAGCAGCCCGAGGAACCACCAGGTCCACCGGCCGGGCCGGCGCGCCATGGCGATGCCGGCGAGTGTGCCCAGCAGCGACGCCAGCAGCGCCGCGATGAGTCCGGTGCGCAGCGACACCATGACCGCCTCGCGGATGACCGGGCGCTCGACGAGGGCGGCGAACGGGGTGAGGCTGAACCCGTCCCAGGCGACGAGCAGTCGCCCGGAGTTGAACGACGAGATGATGATCACGACGATCGGCAGGAACAGGAAGGCGAACACCAGCACCGCCCAGGCGGTGAGCATGCGGTCGCCGGTGCGGCCTCGGGGGCGACGGACGTGCGCGGTCATGATGCCTCCTGCGGAGCCGGTTCGAGTACGAGCCGGTTGCGCAACCGGAACGGCAGGGATGCCAGCCAGAGCACGGCACCGGCGACGGCGACCGTCAGCGTGATCACGAGGATGAGCAGCACGGCCATCGCCGACCCCAGCGCCCAGTTCTGCGCTGTGCCGAACTGGCTCGCCACGAGCTGCCCGACCATGTTGCCCTGTGCGCCGCCGAGCACCGTCGCCGTGATGTAATCACCCATCAGCGGGATGAAGACGAGCAGCACGCCGGCGATGATGCCCGGCCGGGCCAGTGGCACGGTCACGCGCAGGAACGTCGTGGCGGATCCGGCCCCCAGATCCTTGCTGGCCTCACGCAGAGGAGTCCCGACGCGGTCGAAGGCGACGAACAACGGCAGGATCATGAGAGGCAGATAGTTGTAGACCACCCCGATCAGCACCGCCGACCGGGTGTACAGGATCTCGAGCGGCCCCTCGGTCAGCCCGATGCCCTGCAGCAGCGTCGACAGCCACCCCTCGGGCGCCAGCACGACCTGCCAGCCGAGGGTGCGCACCAGGAAGTTGGTCCAGAACGGCACCATGACGAGCGCGAGCAGCAGACCGCGACGCTGAGGCGGGGCCTTCACCGCCATCCAGTACGCCACCGGCAGGCCGATCAGCAGGCACATCAGGGTGCCGAGCACACCGACCCACAGGGTGTTCTGGAAGGTCGCGAAGAACGTCGGCGACATCGCCTCGAGGTACCGGTCGAAGGACAGCCGGTCGTTCGCGTGCGTGCCGAAGATTCCCGGTTTGTACCCGAAACTGAACCACACCACCATCGCGATCGGCGCGACGAAGAAGATGAGCAGCCACGCCCACGCGGGCAGTGCCAGCGCGAAGCGCGGACTACGCACCAGCGGCGGCCTTCGTCTTGTTCCAGATCTCGACGACACGCTCCTGTGCTTCGGTGACCTCGCCCTCGTGCATGGTCTTCACCTGCTCCTCATCGAAGAAGATCATGTCGAGCCGCTCGACTCCGGCTTCCTCGGCGGCCTGGCGGATGCCCTTGGCACCGGTGTCGTATCCGATGTAGTCCACCTGCGCGAGTTGGTTCTCGGGCGTGAGGATGAAGTTCAGGAACGCGTGCGCGGCTTCGGGGTGCGGAGCACCGGCGGCGAGGGCCCAGTTGTCCATCCACAGCTCGGTGTCCGGCGCACCGAGCACCCACTGCCAGCGGTCGGGATCGGGCGACTCCATCATGCCGATCCGGGCGTCGCCGTTCCACGCCTGCAGGAGCACGTGCGAGGCCTGCGGGATGGCACTGCCGCCGGGATAGGAGTCGAACGCCGAGATGTGCGGGGCGAGCTCCTCGACGAGGAACTTCTCGCAGGCGTCCAGGTGCTCGGGGTCGGTGGTGTTCCAGTCGATGCCGTTCGCCCAGTAGTAGATGCCGCCCAGCGGCGCCGGGTCGTCGAGCACGGAGGTCTTGCCTGATGCCTCGTTCTGGGCGGCGTCGATGAAGTCCGACCAGGTCTTGAGCTCGCGGGTGATGACGGTCTTGTCGTACACGAACCCCGTGGTGCCCCAGGCCTTGCAGACCGAGTACTCGTTCTCGGGGTCCCAGGCGCGGCCGAGGAATGCCGGGTCCATGTGCTCGATGTTCGGGATGAGGTCCATGTTGAGCTTGGCGAGCAGACCGTTCTCGATCATCTGCGGGATGAACACTCCGGTCGGCACGACGAGGTCGTAGCCGCTCGTGCCCTTCGCGGCGACGAGCTTGGCGATCATCTCCTCGTTCGAGGCGAAGGTGTCCATGACGACTTTCGCGCCGTGCTCGTTGGTGAACGCCTCGACGACTTCGGGCGCGTCGTACTCGCCCCAGCTGTACACCGAGAGCGTGTCCTCGACCGTGCCGCCGGTGGCCTGCGCCGCCGGCTCGTTCCCCCCGCCCGGCGAGCAGGCGGTGAGCACGCCGGCGGCGCCGAGCGCCGCGAGCGTACCGATGAAGCCGCGCCGAGTGAGCTGATGCCGCAGAACCGGGGCGAGGCTGCTGTCGGCGAGGATGCGGATGCCGGGTGCGTCGTTCATGTGCACTCCTTCGTGCGTAGGGCTGTGAGGGTGATCGGGATTCAGGTTCGGGCGTGGGTGGTCGCGGGCAGCGCGATCACGTGCGTGGCAGTGGTCGGGACGCCCTCGGCCGCGAACAGCCGGACGTCGCTGGGCGACCAGGTGCAGCGCACCATGTCGTTCTCGTGGACGCGGGGTGCAGAGGGCGCCGGGGTGCGTACGAGCAGGGTCTGCCCGTCGTCGATCCCCACGACGACCTGCTGCGTCTCCCCGAGGTAGGAGACGCTCATCACACGGCCGTCCACGCCGACCCCCGCGGACTGGTGAGCTTCGAGCCGAATGAACTCGGGACGGATCGACGCGAGCGCGGGCTGACCTGACGACACCCGCTCCCCGCCCCAGCGTCCTTCGACCGTTCCGCGCGTCGTCTCGACGGCATCCCCGTTTGCCGCGGTTCCGTGCAGGAAGTTCTGCTGCCCGATGAAGGACGCGACATACGCCGAAGCCGGCTCGGAGTAGATGGTGGCCGGGGCGTCCAACTGTTCGATCGCGCCGTTGCGCATCACCGCGATGCGATCACTCATCGAGAGCGCCTCACCCTGATCGTGGGTGACGAACACGAAGGTGGTGCCGAGTCGCCCCTGCAGGAGCTTCAGCTCGACCTGCATCTCCTCGCGCAGCTGCCGGTCCAGGGCTGCGAGCGGCTCATCGAGCAGCAGCACGCTCGGACGGTTGATGAGCGCCCGAGACAGTGCGATGCGCTGCTGCTGGCCACCGGACAACTGGGTGGGCTTGCGATCGGCGAACCGGCGCAACTGCACCATGTCGAGCGCTTCGGCCACGCGCTGCTGCTGTTCAGCCTTGGGCACCCGCCGCTGCTGCAGCCCGTAGGCGACGTTCTCGGCCACGCTCATGTGCGGAAAGAGCGCGTACGCCTGGAACACGGTGTTGACCTCGCGCCGGTGCGGGGGCAGACCGAGCACGCTGCGCCCTGAGATGCGGATGTCGCCTTCGTCGGGGTGCTCGAAGCCTGCGATCATCCGCAGGGTCGTCGTCTTGCCGCAGCCCGACGGGCCGAGCAGCGAGAGGAACTCGCCGGGCTGTATGGTCAGCGACAGGTCATCGACCGCGACAGCATCCCCGTACCTCTTCGTGACACCCGCGAGGTCGACTCCGCCTGCGCGGGTACCGCCTGGGGGCGGGGCTTCCTGAGCACCCATGAAACCTCCACATCGAGGAAAACCGTGCGCTCAGTCAACCACATCGCCCGAGTCTTAGGAAGCGAAAAGCGAAGGAAAGTTCCTTGTATGCGACGAGATCCGTCGCAGTAAGCGCGATTGACAACGAATACATCGATACCTCCCCCTCCCGTGAGGTGCGGGTGTGCGAGGCGGACCGCTCTGCCGCAATACTGGATGCGGGGGTGTTCGTACATGACCGATGCGCCGATCGTGCTGACAGCCGAAGGGCCCGTCCGCGGTATCCGCAGGGACGGCAGCCTCGCGTTCCTGGGCATCCCGTTCGCCGCACCGCCCACGGGCCGGCGTCGATTCCAGGCGCCGCAGCCCGTGCAGCCGTGGACGGAGGTGCGCGATGCGACCGTGCCGGGGGCCACGCCGCAGCGCCGCGAGGAGCCGAACGCCCTGATCCCCGAGCCGAGCGTGCCCGGTGCAGGCACGCTGAATGTGAACGTCTTCACGCCGGGTGTCGATGGCGAACGGCGACCGGTGCTGGTGTGGATCCACGGCGGCGGCTACTCGGCCGGGTCGCCCGCCAGCCCCTGGTACGACGGGGGCACGTTCAACCGCGACGGGGTGGTGACCGTGACCGTCTCGTACCGGCTCGGTTTCGACGGCTTCGGCGTCGTTCCCGGCGCTCCCGACAATCGCGGAGTGCGGGACTGGCTGGCCGCCCTGGAGTGGGTGCAGCGCAACATCGCCGCGTTCGGCGGAGACCCCGCCCGGGTCACCATCGCCGGGCAGTCGGCCGGCGGAGGAGCGGTGCTCACTCTGCTCGGGATGGCGTCGGCGCAGCACCTGTTCCACGCCGCGATGGCGTTCTCGGGCGCGCTGGGCGACATCCCGCGCGATCTCGCGAAGCGACGCAGCGTCCGCCTGGCCAGGATGCTGGCGATCGAGCCGACGCTGGCCGGGTTCCGCTCCGCGTCGGAGGGGCAGCTCACCCGGCGGCAGTTCGAGGCGTCGCTGCTGGGCAAAAAGGGGCTGGCCGCGACGACGGCGGTCTTGACGGACGGGCTGCCCTGGGGGCCCGTGATCGACGGCGACCTGATCGAGCGCCCCACGGTGCAGTCGTACGCGCAGGGCGTCGGGGCGGATAAGCCGCTGCTGCTCGGCGCCACGGACGACGAATTCACGATGGTGTTCGACACCGCGCCCTGGGCTGTGCGATTCGTCCCTCCGGCCCTGGCGCTGCGGCTCATCGCGAACGACCCGGCCCGGCGGCCGTGGCTGGCGGCGAACCGCAAACATCTGCGGCGCAGTACCGCCCCGATCCTCGGCCGCTACGTGTCCGACCGGGTGTTCCGGTCGCTGGTCGCGCGGGTCGCCGAGACGAGAGCATCCGCGCCGACCTGGGTCTACCGCTTCGCATGGGTGTCACCGGTCAAGGGGTGGGCATGTCATTGCCTCGATGTGCCGTTCTGGTTCGACTGCCTGGACGAGCCGCACGTGGCCTCGCTCACCGGCGAGGACCCGCCGCAGGAGCTGGCCGACCAGATGCACGGCGCCGCGGTGTCGTTCGTGCGCGGCGGCGATCCCGGTTGGCCTGCCTGGCGCACCGAGCCGGGGACGACGCGGGTCTTCGGCGAGAGCCCGGCGCTGTCGACCACGGCGTACGACGACGCGCTGGCGCTGGTGTGAGGGGCCACAACGTCTGCTCAGAGCCGTTCCCGGGCGATTGAGCAGTCGCCCTGTGACGACTCCGACGGAATGCGCACGCGTCTTAGCCTGACGCTCGTCCACCAGCCTTCCGAGGAGGCATCCCGTGTCGAGCATCATCAACCCTGTGGCGCCGGCCACACGCTGGCTCAGTGCCGCTGAACAGCGGAAAGCATTCGAAGACGTCGCAGATCTGATCGAGAAGCACTACGTCTTCCCGCCCGTCGCGAACGTCTGCGCGGGCGGGCTGCGCCACCGCCCGGTGCGGCCGGGCGGCGTGTCATCCACCACGCTCGCGCGAGACCTGACTGCGCAGTTGCGCGTCCATGACCGTCATTTCGCGGTGACGTGGGGTGCGCCGGCACCGCTCACGCCGGTCGCCGATCGACAGACCGTGGATGCCGCCATGTCGCTGCACATGGTCGAGGGAATCGGTGTGCTCACGATCCGAAGATTCGATGATGTGAAAGCAGTCGATGTCGCGCGGCTCGCTCGCGACTCCGTCGCGCAACTGGAGTGCTGCGAGGCAGCCGTGATCGATGTGCGGCACAATCCGGGTGGCTGGCCGTCGATGGTGGAGTACCTGCTGTCGGCCTTCCTCGGCCCGGATCCGGTGCACCTGCTCACCTTCATCCGCAGAGGAGCACCGGACCTCACCATCTGGACCCGGCCCCCGCGGCGAAGCACGAAGCTTTCTGAGATTCCGGTCGTCGTCATCGTGGATGAACGGACCGCGTCCGCCGCGGAGAATCTCGCCTACACGCTTCAGACGACCGGGCGCGGAGTCATCGTCGGCCGGCAGACGGCCGGCGCCGCGAACCCGGTGGAGAGCTTTGCCCGTTCGAGCGGCTTCCATGTCTACATTCCCACCGGTGCTCCGATCGACCCCCGTACGGGCACGAACTGGGACCACATCGGGGTCCGCCCTGACATCGTGCTGCAGGACGGCGATGACGCTGGGGAACGGGCGCTGGACATCGCCCGCCCGGCTCTGCCCTGAAACAGGCGGGTCTCAGACCGATGCAGAGAAGGTGTGCCGGAAGGTTCGCTCTGCATTGGCGAGATAGCCGCGTCGGTGAGGTACGTCGAGCAGGGCATAAGCGACATCCTCGATCCACCGGCACCGCGCGTAGAAGCGGATCCTCGCGACCTCTTCGTCCGTCAGTGCGATGCCCAGTCCGGTCGCCACGCGAAAGGCGGCGTCTTCGCCAAGATCGCGGAGGAGGGATCCGAGGTCACGTGCCGGGTCGGTCAGTGCGGCATCCGCCCAGTCGATGATCCCGGTGACTCTGCCCGCGTCATCCACCAGAATGTGCTCTGCGCCGAGATCGTTGTGCTGCGGCACGGCGGCCTTTCGTGTCGGCGGCGCCGACCCAGCGAGGAAGGCCTCGATCAGGTGGATCTGCTCGAGCCGGAGGTGTGAGCGGATCTCGCGGAGCCCCCGCACAGCCTCGCGGTGCCAGCCCTCGTCGGGGTAGCGGTCGAGGGGAAGGCCGGCGGATGCACCAATGCGGCGCAGCGCTGCCAACACCTCGACCAGCGCGTGCTCGACGGATGCCGAATGCCATCGTCCCCGGCGGATGATCGGCGCACCGGGAAGCCGTTCCGAGACCAGCACTCCGAGCCCCGGATCGTGGACGAGGGGAACCGGAACGGGCACCGCCGTCGCTCGGGCCAGCGCGCCGAGCAGCGCCGTCTCCCGAGACAGCGCCTCGCCATCCTCGCTGTGCCGGATGACGCAGCTCGCGACAGCAAAGGTCGTGCTGTCAGCGCTTCTCGCCAAGACCGCCGGCACATCGTGCCGGTTCCACAGCCCGTGGCGGAGGTTCACCCGCTCGAGCAGTTCCGCTTCCGCAGTGTCGACCTCGGTGCTCAATGCTCGTGCCCTCCAACGGAGTCGCCCTGCTCGACATTGCGATTCGGCCGATCCTCGCTCACTACGAACTGCGACATCAGCCCCTCGTCCTCGTGGAGAAGCAGGTGACAGTGGATCATGTACGGATTCTCGTCGTCTACATAGTCCTCAAAACGCATCATGATGCGGTACTCCCGTCGCGGCTCCAGGTAGATCGTGTCCTTCCACCCGTTGAGTTCGGCGGGTGGAGGAGCGCCGTCGATGTCGAGCACCTGGAACTGCACGTCGTGCACATGCCAGTTGTGGGGGAAGAGGTCACGGTTGGTGATGCTCCAGAGCTCCGTCGAGTCCACCTGCATCACCTCGTCGATCCGGTTCATGTCCATCCGGAGTCCGTTGATCTCCCGGTCCTGCACCTCGAAGGTGCGGGTGTTGTCGGCATCCGCTTCGGTGTACCGCTCGATCTCGGTGAACCGCGCGGGCAGCGGCGGAGAAGGCTGGAGCGTGTCTGCCGCGCGAAGCAGCAGCACGTCGAACTCGTCGTTCGCGCCGAAGGCGAACGGTGCCGCCACCTGGCCCAGGTCGGGCGGCAGCGAGCGCAGCATCGTCTCGGTGCCCGGCGCCATGGCGACCACGATCTCGGCGCGCTCACCCGGGGAGAGGCGCACATGGTCGGTGGATACCGGCTGCTCGAGGAGGCCGCCGTCCGTGCCCACGAGAGCGAAGTCGCGTCCGTCGTCGAGGCCGAAGTCGTACGTGCGAGCGCTCGAGCCGTTGAGGATGCGCAGCCGCACCAGCTCGGTCGTCACGTCCAGTGCCGCTCCCCAGACGCCGTTGACGAGCACCATGTCGCCCAGCAGGCCGATCTCGTTGCCTTCGGAGTCCAGATCGAACTCGCCCTCCGAGTCGAGCCTCTTGTCCTGCACGATGAGCGGGATGTCGTCCACACCGTATTGCGAGGGCAGTCCGGACGCGCCGGAACGCTCGTCGTCGAGGATGAACATGCCCGCGAGCCCGCGCATCACATGCTCCTCGGTCGCGCCGTGCGGATGCGGGTGGTACCAGAGTGTCGCCGCAGGCTGATCGATGCGCCACTGCGGACGCCATGTACCGCCGGCTTCGATCGGCTGGTGCGGCCCGCCGTCCATGGCGGCCGGCAGGTGCATGCCGTGCCAGTGCACGGTCGTGGTCTCGTCCAGTTCATTCGTCACCTTGACCGCGACCTTCTCGCCCCGTTGCGCGCGGAGTGTGGGTCCGAGGAAGTCACCGTTGAAGCCCCACGTCGGGGTCGTGACGCCGTCGACGAACTCGCTCTGCCCTTCGCCCGCGGTCAACGAGAAGACCCGCACGCCGTCGACCACCTCCGAATCGGCCAGCGGCGGGATCGGCAACGGCGTGTCGAAGGCCGGCGGGTCCTTCGGGGCGAACACCGACGAGTCGGAACGGAAACCGGGGTCGAGGGCGCAGGCGGTGAACGTCGTCGCGATCGCGATCAGCGTCGCACCGAGCAGGATGCCGGGGCCCGCCAGCCTCCCGGCGCGCCAACGGATCCGACCATCGTCGAGTGCGGTTCTTCGGATCATGACGGCACGCTATGGAACTCGAAAGGAGCGTCACGTCTGCCCGACATCGACAAACGGGTCGCCCGGGGGCGACAGCGCGAACGCGACCCGGCCGCGTAGACAGGTGATGGAAGCTGGCGGAAGGGAGGGACCATGAGCGGGCAGGCGATCATCATCGGCGCCGGCGTGGCCGGGCTGGCGACCGCGGTCGCCCTCCGCGACGCCGGATGGGGCGTCACGGTGCACGATCGCGCAAAAGGCCTCGCGCCGGGCGGAACCGCGCTGGGCATGTGGCCGGAGGCCATGAGCGCCCTCGAGCGACTGGGCGTCGCCGACGGCATCCGCCGGCATGCCGCCCACAGCCGGGGCGCCGCACTCCTCGATCCGCGCGGAATGATCATCGGGCGGATTCCGCCGACGCGGAGCGCGCACCTCGTCTCCCGCGAGCGGCTGCTGTCCGCCCTGCTCGACCGCCTGCCTGCGGATGCCGTCCACTGGGGGCAGCCGTTCGCCTCCTCGGACGAATTCCCCACATACGACCTCGTGGTGGGCGCGGACGGCATCCACAGCCTCGTCCGGCGACGGCACTGGGGATCCGCCGTCGAGCGCGCCCTCGGCACTGTCGCCTTCCGGGGCGTGATCGATCGCCCCACCGCGTCCGTGTCCGAGACATGGGGACGCGGCGCTCTCTTCGGCGTCACTCCGATGGACGAGGGCCGCACCAACTGGTTCGCCTGCCTGCGACGCGACCCTGTCGGCCGATCCGAGGAACCGGCGGCGCTGCTGCGCGACGCCTTCGAGTCGTGGCATCCGGGTGTGCGAGCCGTACTGGCGGAACTGGAGGGCGTCGAGATCGACCGGCGTTCACTCTTCGATGTGCGCCTGCCGCACCCATACGCGCGCGGCAACGTCGTGCTCATCGGCGATGCCGCCCACGCGATGGCCCCGAACCTCGGCCGCGGGGCATGCGAGTCGCTCATCGACGCGGTCACGCTCGCCCGCGCCCTCGACACCGAGCCGGAGGTCGCTTCCGCCCTGCGCCGGTACGACCGCGCCCGGCGACCCGCGACGCGCAGGATCGTGAGGACCGCGAGGACGCTCAACAGGATCGCCACGGCCGAACGGGGCACGCGCTTCCGAGATGCGGCGGTGCGGGCGCTCCTCACCGGATCTAGCATTTCAGCATGACCGAGCAGGGCACCGTGCTGGAGGAGGGCGACGCGCGCCCGGCACCCTGGGTGCTGGACGTGCTCCTCGGAGTGGGTGTCACCCTCGTCGTCTCGCTGTTCATCGCCGCCGACATCGAGAACTCCGACCCCGACGGGTGGGCGTACCTGTGGGCGGTCGGCCTGGGCGCGCTCATGCTGGTGCGTCGGCGGTACCCCGTCGTCGTCGTGCTGCTGTCGGCAGGCGGCGTGCTGTCGTACTACGCCGCCGGCTATCCCGCCATCGGCGTCGCCGTCCCTCTCGCCGCCGCGGTGTTCTCGGCAGCCGAACGCGGACGTGCCGTGGCCGCGATCGTCACGTCGACATCCGTGCTCGTGATCTCGGTCGCATACCGCCTCGCCGCCGGACAGGATCCCGTTGTCGTGCTCTATGAGCTGCCGGGGCACGCTCTGCTCCTTGCCAGCGCGATCGCACTCGGCGACAGTGTGCGATCACGGCGGGTGCTGCGCAGCCAGGCATCCGAGATCGCATCGCTCGTCGCCGAACGGTACCTGCGCGAAGCCGAGAAGCGCGCGATGTCTGAGCGCCTCGCGATCGCCCGCGAGCTGCACGACTCGGTGGGGCACGCGCTGACGGTGGTGACACTGCACACCCAGATCGCCGAGGAGACGCTCGACGCCGACCCGCGACCGCAGGATGCCGCGATGCGTGACTCCCTCAGGGTGATCTCCGATACGGCGTCATCCTCTTTCGATGAGTTGCGGCGCACGGTCGCCCGCCTCCGCCGGGAGGACGGCGCCGTACCCACTCCGCTGAGGATCGCCGACCTGGAGACGGCGGTCAGACCAGCACGCCAGGCGGGCCTGAAGGTGCGGATGCGCGTCTCGGTGCCGTCGTCGTTGCCGCCGGCGATGGAGGCGGCGGTCTACCGGATCGTGCAGGAATCCATCACGAACGTGGTCCGGCATGCCTCCGCGACCCGCATCGAGGTGGATGTCGTGCAGAAGGAGGACATCGTGGATGTCAGCATCGTGAACGACGGTGCCGCCGAGCCGGCATCCGTGCCCGCCGACGGCCGCCCTGGGAATCCAGGGACGGGATTGGCAGGGATGCGCGAGCGCACCAAACTTCTCGGCGGCACGTTCACGGCCGGGCACGAAGGAAGCGGATTCGCCGTGCGGGTTTCGCTGCCGCTGGAGGTGTCGCGGTGACATCCGTCGTGCTTGTCGACGATCAGGACCTGGTGCGGGCAGGCTTGCGCACCCTGCTGACGCGCGACGAATCCATCCGCGTCGTCGCGGAGGCCACCGACGGACGCCGCGGGGTCGAGGCTGCGCGCAAGTACCGGCCCGAGGTGGTGCTGATGGACTTGCGGATGCCGGTGATGGACGGCATCGAGGCGACGCGGATCATCAACTCGGATGAGAACCTCGCCGAGACGCACGTCGTCGTGCTCTCCACCTTCGACGACGACCGCGACATCATCGAGGCGATCCGGGCCGGCGCGATCGGATACCTCCTCAAGAACACACCCCGCGATGAGCTGCGCGACGCCGTCCATCGCGCAGGACGAGGTGAGCGCCTGCTGTCTCCGGCGATCACGGAGCGGCTGATGGATCTGGTCGCCTCCGGCCAGTCGGCGTCCACCCCCGACCCCAGACTGGAGTTCCTGAGCGCCCGCGAACTCGAAGTGCTGGCTCGGGTCGGACACGGAGACACGAACGACGAGATCGCGGCTCGGCTGCACCTCAGCCCGGCCTCGGCACGGACCTACGTCAGCCGCATCCTCGCGAAGCTCGGGGCACGCG
>JAPSIX010000197.1 GCA_031178475.1 Microbacterium sp.
CGGCCCTCGTCCTTGGCCTGCTGCTCGGTGAGGCCGAACGACGCGACCTGCGGCGAGCAGAACGTGGCCCGCGGCATCATCCGGTAGTCGCCCAGCGTCATCGTCTCGGCGTTGCCGATCGTCTCGGCGGCCACGACGGCCTGCGCCTCGGCCACGTGAGCGAGCTGCAGCTTCGCGGTGACGTCGCCGATGGCGTAGATGCCGTCGACGTTCGTGCGCATGTGGTCGTCGATCTCGATCGCGCCGCGCTCGGTGAGCGTGACGCCGGTGTTCTCCAGCCCGAAGCCGTTGACGTTCGGGGCGAAGCCGACCGACATGAGCACCTTGCCGGCTTCGATCGAGCTCTGCTGACCGTCCTTGCCGGTGTAGGTCACGGTGACCGAGGAGCCGTTGTCGGTCACCTTCTCGACCTTGGTGGAGGTGAGGATGTCGATCCCGTAGTTCTTGTACTGCTTCGTGATCTCCTTCGACACGTCGGCGTCCTCGTTCGGGAGCGCGCGGTCGAGGAACTCGATGATGGTCACCTTCACGCCGTAGTTCGACATGACGTAGGCGAACTCCATGCCGATGGCGCCGGCGCCGACGATGACGATCGACTCGGGCAGCTCGCGGGAGAGGATCTGCTCCTCATAGGTGACCACATTGTCGCTCAGCTGCACGCCGGGAAGGAGGCGGACGGTCGAACCCGTGGCGATGATCGCGTTGTCGAACGTCACCTCTTCGGTGGAGCCGTCGGCCTTTGCGACCGAGATCGCCTTGGGACCGGTGAACGTGCCGCGTCCCTCGTACTCGGTGACCTTGTTCTTCTTCATCAGGAAGTGGATGCCCTTGACGCGCCCGTCGGCGACGACACGGCTGCGGTCGAACGCCTTGCCGTAGTCGAGCGTGAACTCACCCGAGATGCCGAAGAAGTCGGCCTTGTGCTTCAGGGTGTGCGCGAGCTCCGCGTTCTTCAGGAGAGCCTTGGAGGGGATGCAGCCCACGTTCAGGCACACACCGCCCCAGTACTTCTCCTCGATGATCGCGGTGGAAAGGCCGAGCTGTGCGCTGCGGACGGCGGCGACGTAGCCGCCAGGGCCCGCGCCGAGGATGACGACATCGTAATGTGGCATGCCTCCAGCCTATCCCTCCGTCCGGCCACCTCAGCGGGATGGAAGATCACGCGTTCGGGACGCGTTCTCCCCTCCCGTGCACCCCGCGGCATCCGATAGGCTGGGAGGCCGGAGGAGGGATACCCGTGACACAGAACGACAGCCCGATGGGCGCCGGAGGTGCGATCCACCGCAGCGGCGAGCAGCGGCGCGACGTGACGCAGACGTTCGGCCACGATTCCGATCTGTCCTTCGTCCCCTTCGGGGTGGAGTTGACGGACGCCGAGCAGGCGGCCATCACGTCGCTGCCGTCGGGCTCGGCCCTGCTGCTGGTCCGTGCCGGTGCGCTGGCCGGCGCGCGCTACCTGCTCGACTCCGACGTGACCACCATCGGGCGTCACCCCGAGGCGGACATCTTCTTCGACGACGTGACCGTCTCGCGTCGTCACGCCGAGATCACCCGCGCAGGCACCGCGTTCGAGATCATCGATCAGCGTTCCCTGAACGGCACGTACGTGAACGGCGAACGGGTCGACCGCAGTGAACTCGCCAACGGCTTCGAACTGCGCATCGGCAAGTTCCGCCTCAACTTCTTCGCCTCCCCGGTCGATCTCGCGGCGGCGACCGACTGATGGCGGCGGCCGGCGCCGCCCGTGAGCGCAGTGCGCCCGCGGGCAAGCTCAGCATCGGCCAGGTCCTGGCACGACTCACCCCCGAGTTCCCGCAGCTGACCTCGAGCAAGCTGCGTTTCCTCGAGGTGCAGGGGATCGTCAACCCGTCCCGCACCGAATCCGGGTATCGCAAATTCTCAAGCCATGACGTCGAGCGACTTCGTGCCGCGCTCATCCTGCAGCGCGACCACTATCTGCCGCTCAGCGTGATCCGCGAGCAGCTCGACGAGGCCGAGGCGAAGGGCGAAGGGCGCAAGGTCGTCGCCCCGCCGTCCATCGCCCCCGCTGCACGCCGCTATCGTCGCGAGGAGCTCATCTCCGCGACCGGCGCCACGCCGCAGCTGCTCAACGAAGCCGTCAGCGCCGGACTCATCACCGCCTCGGAGACCTATCCCGAGGAGGCGGCGAAGCTGCTTCGCTCACTGGTCGGGCTGGTGCGACACGGCATCGAGCCGCGACACCTGCGCAGCCTCCGTCAGAACGCCGAGCGTGAGGCGGCGCTGATCGAGTCGGCGCTGTCGACTCTGCTGCGCCGCACGGATGCCGCGTCCCGAGGGCGCGCGGGGGAGCTGGCCCCTGAACTCGCCGGCCGCATCGACGAGGTGCGCCGGCTCCTCGTCAAGCAGGCGCTCGAGCGGGTGCTTTCGTAACGAACCGGTTGCGACACACCTCCGACGCGCGGCGGATGTCATTGCCGGTGCGGGGGAGCTGCTCTAGCGTTGAGGTAATCGTTCAGGGAGGACAACTATGGATGCGGATGAGCACCGGGGAGACCCGCGGTTCGTGACCGAGCTCCTCTTCACTGACGGCCTTCCCGCCATGGATGACGAGGTCGGCTACCGCGGCGCCGTCGCCGCGCGTGCCGCCGGGATCACCTACCGTCAGCTCGACTACTGGGCTCGCACCGAGCTCGTCGTGCCCACGGTGCGAGGCGCATCGGGATCCGGTTCGCAGCGGCTGTACGGCTTCCGCGACATCCTCGTGCTGAAGCTCGTCAAGCGGCTCCTCGACACGGGCATCTCGCTGCAGCAGATCCGCACCGCCGTCGAGCAGCTGCGCGCCGCCGGCATCCGCGATCTCGCCGGAACCACGCTGATGAGCGACGGAGCCTCGGTGTACCTGTGCACCTCGAACGACGAGGTCATCGACCTGGTGAGCCGCGGGCAGGGCGTGTTCGGCATCGCCGTCGGCAAAGTGCTGCGCGAGGTCGAGTCGACGCTGGTCGAATTCGACCCCACCGCTCCGGACCCTGTCGACGAACTCGCGGCGCGCCGCTCGAAGCGCACCGCGTAAACCGGTTGGGCCACTGCGCCTGTCGAAGGGCCCCGACAGCGAGGCCCCTCAGGGTTGCGCGCCGGTCTCCGGAACGGCGATGCGACCGGCGCGGATGATCCGATCCAGCAGCGCGTCGAAGTCGGCGGCCAGCTCCTGCGCGGAATCGCCCGGCCAGATGTGCAGCGGCTTCGCGGCGCCCTGCGCCTGCTGCAGAGACGTGCGCTCGGGCAGCTGAGGTGCGAGCACGAGCGGCCCGAACATGTCGCGCAGCTCCTTGATGCGGAACTGGTGCTCGATCGACTGCGGACGCACCCGGTTCACGACGATGCCCAGGGGCTGCAGCCGGGGGGAGAGGCCGCGGCGGATCTCCTCGATCGCACGCAGCGCGCGGTCGGCCGCGGCGACGGAGAACAGGCCGGGCTCGGTGACGACCATGACGCGGTCGCTGGCGGCCCAGGCCGTGCGGGTGAGCGCGTTCAGCGAGGGGGCGCAGTCGATGAGCACGAGGTCGTACTCGCTTTCGACCGTCGCCAGCGCCTCTTCGAGCTTCCACACGTCGCGCACGCTGGGGTGCGGGCCGTCGAAGTTGATGGCGGACGGGCTGCCGATCAGCACGTCGATCGTGCCCGGAT
>JAPSIX010000037.1 GCA_031178475.1 Microbacterium sp.
CAGCCTCCACCCCCCGCGCAGGAGCCGGTCGACCTTCCACCCACCGTGCCCGACGATCGCGAGCCCGAAGACGACTCGCCGAACATCCTGGGGATCATCGGCCTGATTCTCGCCGTCGTCGGCGTCTCGCTGCTCGTGCTGCTCATCCTCAGCTCGCCATTCATCATCATCGGCGGAATCAAGGCGGCGAAGCGCCGCTCTCGGCGAGGCGCCCGCCGGCCGTCCGATCGGATCAGCGGAGGGTGGGACGAGCTCACCGACCGTGCGGTCGACTACGGTGCGCAGCTGGCGCCCGGCGGGACACGCACCGAGGAGGCGGCCGCGGTCTCGTCCGCTCTCGCGCTGCCGACGGTGACCGCGCTCGCACACCGCGCAGACGGGCAGGTGTTCGGACCCGGCGAGCCCACCCCCGAAGACGTCGAGGCGTTCTGGGGCGAGGTCGACCAGCTGGTCGGCGGCATGGGCAACGAGGCCGGATTCTGGAAACGCACCAGGGCACGGCTCAGTCTGCGTTCCCTGGCCGGCGGTCGACGCCTCGCCGAGAGGGTGCAGGAGCTGAAGGATGCCGCCGGCGCGCGCGTGCGTGACGCGGCGGCCGCGCGCGTCCGCGGCGAAACTGGCAACATCGACAGGAACACCACCCGAGCCGAGAGCGAGGCCCCATGACGATGCTCCCCTTCGGAGAGGTCGCGCCGGTGAAGCGGCGTGCCGTGGCCTACGTCATCGACGCACTCATCGGCGCAGCGGTGAGCGTCGTGCTGCCCACACTCGTGCTGGTGCTGATCACCACCGCGACCGGCGATATCCTCACTGCGCTGCTGATCGCGGCGCCGCTGTACGGCGTCCTCGGAATCGCCTGGGTCATCGTGTACACGTTCATGCAGGCGGGGCGCGGCTCGATCGGCATGCGCACGCAGGGCCTGCGGCTGGCGGGCGCGTCGGACGGCGCCCCGATCGGCTTCGGACGGGCTCTGCTGCGCAACGTGATCTTCGGGCTCGCCGCGTCGATCGTGGTCGGATACTTCACGCCCCTGTTCGACGGTTCGGGTCGGTTCCAGGGCTGGCACGACCGTGCCGCCGACGCGGTGATGCTCGATGACCGTGCCTCCTCGGTGATGCGCTCCGCACCGACGGCGGGCAGCGCCGCCCATCCGCCGGCGTCTCCGCCGTCGGCGCCGCCCGCCGGGGCACCCGCGCCGACGTTCTCGCAGGGGCAGTCGTTCGCCGAACTGCACGGCGATTCGTTCGCTCGTGTGCAGGCGCAGGTGCAGGGGCAGAACCCGCCACCCCCGCAGCGGCGACCCGCCCCCGGCCTGCCGGCGGCTCCCGTGCAGCCGGCGGCGCCGGCCGCGAGCGCACCGACCGCTGCGGCGACCGACCTGCCGGAGGAGACGGTGGTGGCGCCGCGCAGCAGCGGACCGCTGCCGGGCAACCCGCTGATCTCGTTCGTCCCCGGTGTGACCCAGCCTCCCCTGGAGCGACCCGCCCCCGCGGCAGAGACCCCCGCGCCCCCGGCACCGCCGGCGGCGCCCGCCGCCCTGCCGCCCCGGCCCGCCGCGGCGCAACCGCCCTCCACCCCGGCACCGCCGGCGCCGGCGGCACCGGCATCCGACGAGGACGATGTCGAGTCCACTCGGATCAGCATCCCCGGCCACCGTCTGGTGTTCACGTGGGATGACGGTCAGCGCGTCAGCGTTTCCGGCCGTACCGTCTTCGGGCGCAACCCCGCAGCTGAGCCGGGTGCGGTGGTCGTGCCGGTGCGCGACGAGACGCTCTCGCTGTCGAAGACGCACTTCGAGGCAGCCGCCGAAGCCACCGGCGGCTGGGTGATGGACCGGCAGTCCACCAACGGCACGACGATCATCCGCGACGGTGCTCGCATCGACTGCCCACCAGGGCAGCGCGTTCCGGTGCGGCTCGGCGACGCCATCGAGATCGGCGACCGCATCGTCACCATCGGAGGCTACGCATGACCGCCCCGGTGCTCGTCTCCTGCGCCGGGGCGACCCACACCGGACTGCGCCGCACACTCAACGAGGACGCGCACCTCGCGGCATCCCCGGTGTTCCTCGTCGCCGACGGAATGGGCGGTCACGATGCCGGTGAGCGCGCCAGCGCCGCCGTCATCGCCGAGTTCGCCGGCCTGGTCGGCAAGGAGTCGCTCGGGTTGGAAGAGGTGCGCCGAGCCCTCGCCGACGCCCGCACCGCCGTCGAGGAACTGGTCACGCAGGGCACCTCCCGTGCCGGCACGACGTTGAGCGGCGTGGTCGTCGCATCGGTCGACGGCATCGGCTACTGGCTCGCCGTGAACATCGGAGATTCGCGCACCTATCGTTTCGCCGACGGCGAGCTGGAGCAGATCACGGTCGACCACTCGGTGATCCAGGAGCTCCTGGAGGACGGGCAGATCACCCCCGAGGCCGCGATGAGCGACCCGCGTCGCAACATCATCACGCGCGCGATCGGAGCCGGCAGCACGACGGATGCCGACTACTGGCTGTTCCCGGCCGAGCTCGGCGATCGCATGATGATCTGCTCCGACGGGCTCACGTCGGAGGTCAGCGAGCAGCGCATCGCCGAGATCCTCGGCACGGAGCCCAGCCCGCAACGGGCGGCGCAGCTGCTCACCGCCGAAGCGGTCGACGCCGGCGGACGCGACAACGTCACGGTCGTCATCGTCGACGCCGTCTCGGTGGCCACGCACCCGGGCTCGATCGTGCATTCGGATGAGATCGACGAGGACACGCGTCCCCGCGAGGCAGTGAATGGAGAGGTCCGATGAACCAGATCGTCTACCGACCAGGAGCCTGGCAGGTCGTCGTCGAGGAGGGCGGTGTGATCGCCGTCCCCGCTGAGGTCGCACCCGAGCGCGTCGGTGCGCTCGCCGAGATGCTGCAGCAGGGCGAACCGGCGCTGACCGAGGTCATCGACGTGCTCTCGGCCGGGTCGATCGCCTCACTCGGCTCGTTCGCGGTCGCTCTCTCCACCGGCGGCGGTGTCCGCTTCGCCGTACGAGGGCCGGTCGGAGTGCGCGTCGCCGGCGTCGGTGTCGAATTCAGCGGCGCGGATGTGACGACCTGGAGCGAGCGATTCCTCGCCGACGCGCAGGGGTTCGAGCTCTCACTCGGTGAAGAGGCGGGCGGCGCCGAGTATCCGATCCGGTCGGGAATCGTGCTCGCCGGCGCGGTGCGCGCCGGAGCGGATGCCGCCGCCGACGCCCCTCCCGCGGGCCCGGGCGCTTCTGAGGACGCGCCGGAGCACGCCCTCGCCGCGCTCGCGCTGGAGGACGGCGGCGCTGCGGAATCCCCTTCGGATGACGCGGTGGGCGAGGACGCCACGCCCGAGGACTCCACCCCCGCGGACCCCGCACCCGACGAATCCGCGCCCGCGGAACCCGCACTCGACGAATCCGCGCCCGCGGATTCCACAGAAGACGCGCCCGCGCCCGCGGAACCCGCCGCCGAGGAAGCAGAGGACGCAGTGACCGGCCCCTCGGACGAGGACGACGCCCCCGGATCCGACCAGGTGCAGCACACTCTCATCCCCGACGAGCTCACCTACACGCCCGACGCGGAGGAGACCGTTCACGTCGCCCCGCGGGTGCCGGGCCCGCCGCCGCCGGTTCCGCCGGCTCCGCCCGTGCCGACGGTCGCTCAGCCGCTGGGCGACCACGACGGCGAGACGATCTCGGTCGCCGAGGCGCGGCGTCTGCGCGCCGCCGCGTCGGCCGACCCCGATGCGCCGACCGCGATCCTGCCCACGGTGGACGAGGCCGCCCCCACCGCGATGCTGTCCGCCGCAGACTCGCCAGACTCGTCCGACGGCGGACGCATCCGCCTGTCGACCGGGCAGGTCATCGAGCTCGATCGCCCCGTGATCATCGGCCGGCGCCCCCGGTCGACGCGCGCCAGCGGGTCGACCATGCCGCACCTCGTCGCGGTCGAGAGCCCGCAGCAGGACATCTCGCGCAGTCACCTCGAGATCCGGCCAGAGGGGGACTCGGTCGTCGTCATCGACCTGCACACCACCAACGGCTCGACGCTCATGCGCCCGGGTGCCGATCCCGTGCGGCTGCACCCGGGCGAGCACACGCTCGTGCTCGACGGTGACACCGTCGACCTGGGTGATGGGGTGACCGTCCGCTTCGAAGGACTCGCATGACGCGCGCCCCCTCGCCGCCGCCTGAGCTCCCCGGTTTCGTCTACCTGCAGCCGCTCGGCACGGGCGGCTTCGCCGACGTGTTCCTGTACGAGCAACAGCTGCCACGGCGCCGGGTCGCGGTGAAGGTCCTGCTCGCCGACCGCATCACCACGGGCGCTGCGCAGGAGTTCACCGACGAGGCCAACGTGATGGCGATGCTGTCCACGCACCCGGCCATCGTCACCATCTACCAGGCCGGCGTCGCGGCCGACGGGCGCCCGTACCTGGTGATGGAGTACTGCCCCCGCCCCAACCTGCAGATCCGCGCGCGGCGGGAGCCCTTCACGGTCGCCGAGACGCTGCGCGTCGGCATCCAGGTCGCGGGAGCGGTCGAGACCGCGCATCGCGCCGGCGTGCTGCACCGCGACATCAAGCCGGCGAACATCCTGGTCACGGAATACAACCGCCCGGCGCTGACCGACTTCGGCATCGCCTCCACCGCTGGCGCGGTGAACGAGGCGGCCGGAATGTCCATCCCGTGGTCGCCGCCGGAGTCGTTCGCCGACCCGCCGCGCAGCGGCCCCCGCACCGACGTGTACGCGCTCGGGGCAACCGTGTACACCCTGCTCGCCGGACGCTCGCCGTTCGAGCGGCCGGGTGAGCGCAACAGCAGCGCCGACCTGATCGAGCGCATCGAGCGGATGGCTCTGCCGCCGCTGAACCGGCCCGACTCGCCCGCGAGCCTGCAGTCGGTGCTTGCGCGCGCCATGGCGAAGAACCCCGACGACCGCTACCCGAGCGCCGTCGCCTTTGCGCGGGCGCTGCAGAAGGTGCAGATCGAGCTGGCCCATTCGGTCACGCCGATCGACATCGTCGACGAGCATCCGCAATCCGACGAAGCGGAAGACGATGGCGACGGTCTGACCCGGGTCCGCGAGGTCCGCTCGATCAGCCCGGACTCGCCCACCGCGACCCGGCCCTCGGCGATGACACAGCCCAAGCGTGCGGATGCCGCGCCTGGTGGCATCCCGCGCTTCGACCATCCCCCGGCCAGCGGGCGGGCTTCCGTCGCCCAGACACGGCAGGACGCGACGGACGCGGCAGCCGCCGCAGACGACGACGACCGAACGCTGCTGCGCCCGCCGACGATCGTGGCGCCCGGTGCACCGTCCGCCGCGCCACCTGCACCGTGGCCGGCCCCCACGCCGACGCCCGCCCCGGCGGGACGGGGCGCGAGCGGGAACCGGATGCCGTGGTGGGGCTGGACGATCGCGGCGGCCGGTGTGGTGCTGCTCGTCGTCGCCGTGTGGCTCGGCGGATCGGTCGCGGATCAGATCGTTCCGCAACCCACCGAGCCGGCCGCCTCGCAGCCGGACGATCCGCAGGACCCGATCTCCGGCATCGTCCCGCCCGTGACCGAACTGACCGGCACCCGCAGCGGCGACGTGGTGAGCTTCAGCTGGACGAACCCCGACCCGCAGCAGGGCGACTCGTTCATCTGGTACGAGATCACCCTCGACGGGCCCGGGTCCCCGCTGCAGACCGAAGAGAGCACAGTGACGCTTCCCGGCGCACACCCGGAGCGGACCTGTATCGAGGTCATTCTCAAGCGCGCCGACGGCCGTTCGGCCCAGGAGGTGCGGGGATGCGTGTGACGACCGCGCGGGAGACATCCGGCGGCATGATCTGGGAGATCGACGAGAAGAAGCCGGCGATCGAGGGGCTCGACTCCGCCGGTCGCCCGGATCCGGCGTACGCCGCGGCGCTGGGCCTGATTTCCGCGCCGCTCGGGCGGCGCGCCCTTGCTGCAGCGTGCGACGTCGCGTTCTGGCTGGTGCTGCAGCTGCCGCTGTGGCTCGGCGCGATGCCGCTGCTGCTCAAGCTCGCCACCGGAACGATCTCGCCGTACGGGTTCATCAACCACCCCGGCTTCGTGCTCGCCGCCGTCATGGCCGGTGTCACGGTGCTGCTCAGCCTGGTGCTCAGCATCGTGCAGCTGGTGCTCCATGGCCGCAAGGGAGTGACGATCGGCAAGGCCATCGCCGGCATCCGCACGATCAATGTGCGAACACTCGAGCGGCCCGGTGTGGGCGCCGTGCTGCTGCGCTTCCTCATCGTGTCGGCATCCGGCCTCCTGCCGGTGCTCGGTCCGGTCTTCTTCCTCATCTCACCGTTGTTCGACCCGGAACGGCGCGGCCGGGGATGGCACGACCGCGCGACCAAGGTGTGGCTCGTCGACGTGCGTCGGGGGCTGCACCCCTACGACGACAAGCGCATGCGGGTCGCGCGCAAGATGGTCAAGGCCGACCCGATGCCGGAGCGGCCTGCGCTGCCGTCGCTGGCGACGCCGGTGCAACCAGGGGCGCAGCCGGAGTACCGGCCGGGGAGCCGGATCAGCGCGGGCGTGCTGGGTGTCGCCCGACCGTACGAAGCGCGCGAGCGTCCGGGAATCGGGGCTGTGCCGGCTCCGTCCGCCGAACAGCCTCCGGTCGAGACGGGCAAGCCTGTGCTCGGGGGATACCGTTCCCCCGGCGACGATGTCGCAGGGGGGCGGCTCGCTTCCGGCGCGCCTGCCGCTCCCGCGCCGCCACCGGTCGTTCTGCCTGAGCCTGCCGCACCTTCCGCGCCCAGCCCGCAGCACCCCGCACCCCAGCCGCCTGAGCCGGTGCCCTTCGGGCTCCGGCTCGACACCGGCCAGAGCATTCCGGTCTCCGATCCCGTGCTTCTCGGACGGAACCCGGACGCGGCCGGACATCCTGGTGCGAGACCCGTCCCGCTGGCAGACGACACCCGCTCCCTGTCGAAGACGCACCTGCTGGTGCGGCCCGTCGACGGCGGGCTCGAGATCACCGACTGCGGATCAACGAACGGATCGGGACTGGTCCGTGGCGGCGTGGAGTACGCCGTCGCCGCAGGCACACCGGTCATCACGGTGGAGGGCGACATGATCCGCCTCGGCGATCGCGTAGCGACCGTGGTGCGCGCGTGAGGCGGACAGATCCGATGATGATGGCCGCCGGTGAACCCGGCGGAACCGAGGGAGACGAATGAGGCTGAAACTGACGCTGCATCGCCAGGCGGGCGATCCGGTCGACATCGTCATCACCACAGACTCCACCGCCACCGCCGGTGATGTCGCCCGGCATGTCGCCGAGGCGGACCCGACCCGGTCGACGCCGGTCGCCGAGGGCGACGTGCTCACCCTCGCGGTCGCCCCTCCCACCGGCGAACGGCTGGCGCCGCTGCAACCCGACGTCCCGATCGGGGAAGCGTCGATCGGCTCCGGCTTCGCGGCATCCATCATCAACTACGGTCCGGACTACGCCTTCGCCGGCCAGCGTGAGGTCGTCGGCGTGCTGCGCGCCGTCGCGGGCACGCTCGCCGGCCAGGAATTCCCGATCACCTCGGGGCACGTGGTGCTGGGCCGCGACGCGGCAGGCGACGTCGTCCTCGCGGACCCGATGGTCTCCAAGCGCCATGCGAGGCTCGAGGTCGGCGCGCACATCGAGGTGGTCGACCTGAACTCCGCGAACGGCGTGCTCGTCGACGGCGTCGCCGTGCAGCGCGTGCGGATCGAAGAGGGCGAGCCGTTCGTGATCGGCGGCACCACCCTCGTCCTCCATCTCGCCCGCTCGTTCGACGGCTCGGCGACCGAGGACCCGATCATCGAACGAGGCGGCGGTCTGCTGTTCAACCGCAGCCCCCGCGTGGAGGTGCGCTACCCGGGAACCCAGTTCAAGACCCCGCGACTGCCCACCGAGAAGATCGGCAAGATGTTCCCGTGGCCGATCCTGATCGCCCCCATCCTGATGGGCATCGCGCTGTATCTGCTCACCGAGAACCCGCGAATGCTGCTGATGATCTTCATGACGCCGCTGATGGCGCTCGGCAACATCGTCAACCAGTCGGTGCAGAGCAAGAAGAGCGAGAACCACGAGTTCCTGCTGTTCGAGCGGCAGTACGAACAGCTCGAGGAGGACTTCTTCCGCGGCAAGCCCGAAGAGGAGCGCGCCCGCAACGCCGAGGCGCCGCCCGTCGCGGAGATCTTCGACCACGCCATGCGGCTCGGGCCGCTGCTGTGGACGAGACGCCCCGAGCACTGGAACTTCCTCGGTCTGCGGCTGGGCAGCTGCCGACTACCCGCGCGCAACCGGATCGACGACTCCGACCAGCCCGACGGGCTGCCCGAGTACATCGACCGGGTCGACCGGCTGCGCGAGCGCTATGCGTTCGTCGATGACGTCCCCGTGTTCGACACCATGGCCGATGCGGGCTCGATCGGCATCGCCGGTCCGCGAGGCGCCGTCGCCGACACGATGCGCGGCATCGCCGTGCAGCTTTTCGGTCTGCATGCGCCCAACGACGTCGTTGCCGTCGCGTTCGCCGACGCGGCGTGGACACCGGAGCTGGACTGGCTGAAATGGATGCCGCACACCTCCAGCGAGAAGAGCCCGTTCCGTGACATGGCGCTCGCCGACTCGGCGCCCACGGCGGCTGCGCTGCTGAGTTCGCTCGAGGAGTACGTGCTGCGCGCGCAGGGCGGGGACGGCGAGCCCCGAGGGCCGTTCAAGGAGGACTGGAACCCGCTGCTGTACGGCACGGATGTCGCCCGCGCGGCGGATCAGCACAAGAAGACGCCCCCGGTGTCGGTGGTCGTCTTCGTCACCAGCGACGCGCCCGTCGACCGTGGCAGACTCACCGATGTGCTCGAGCGCGGTGCCGACCGCGGCGTGCACGCCGTGTTCGTGTCACCCACCGTCGAATCGCTCCCCGCCGTCTGCCGCAGCTACATCGACGTCACGACCGGGCTGGACGACGCCGAGGTGGGCCTGGTCCGCGTCGGGGAGAACTTCGAGCACGTGCGGGTGGAGGGCGTGTCGAACGCCTACATGCAGATGCTCGCCCGCCGGCTCGCGCCGGTGGTCGACGCGAGCACCGTCGTTCACGACGCGTCCGACATCCCGAGCGCGGTGATGTTCCTGCAGCTGATCGACCCCGCGATCGCCGAGGATCCGCATGTCGTGATCGAGCGCTGGCGGCAGAACAACACCATCGTCGACCGCACCCCCGGCCCCCGGCCGCGACTGAAGAAGGCCGGCACACTCCGCGCCATCATCGGCCAGGGCGCGAGCGACGCGATGGCGCTGGACCTGCGCACCCAGGGTCCGCACGCCCTCGTCGGTGGCACGACGGGCGCCGGAAAGTCGGAGTTCCTGCAGGCGTGGGTGCTCGGCATGGCCGCCGCGCACAGCCCAGACCGCGTCACCTTCCTGTTCGTCGACTACAAGGGCGGGTCGGCGTTCGCCGACTGTGTCGAGCTGCCGCACTGCGTCGGGCTGGTCACCGATCTGAGCCCCCACCTGGTGCGCCGGGCGCTCACGAGCCTGCGGGCCGAGCTGCAGCACCGCGAGCACCTGCTGAACCGCAAGAAGGCGAAAGACCTGCTCGAGCTCGAGAAGCGACAGGACCCCGAGTGCCCGCCGGCGCTGGTCCTCGTGATCGACGAGTTCGCGGCACTGGCATCCGAGATGCCCGAGTTCGTCGACGGGGTGGTCGACATCGCCCAGCGAGGGCGCTCTCTCGGCATCCACCTGATCATGGCGACGCAGCGCCCCGCCGGCGTCATCAAGGACAACCTGCGGGCGAACACCAACCTGCGCGTCGCCCTGCGCATGGCAGACGAGGCGGACTCGCGCGACGTCGTCGACGACCCGATCGCGGCGACGTTCCCGCCGACCCTGCCGGGTCGGGCGATCGCGAAGACCGGCCCGGGTCGGCTCGTGCCGTTCCAGTCGGCGTACACCGGGGGCTGGACCTCCGACGACGACGGCGCCACCGCAGAGGTGCGGGTCGCGGAGCTGCGGTTCGGCGCCCGCGCCGAATGGGAGCCGGACCGGCCCGCCGAGGCGGATGCGCACGAGGAGGATCTCGGCCCGAACGATCAGAAGCGGATCGTGTCGACCCTCATCCGCGCGAGCGACGTCGCCGCGCTTCCGCGGCCGCGCCGGCCCTGGCTCGACGACCTGCCGGCGCTCGTGGATCTGCAGGACCTGCCCAACGACGGCGACACGCGCATTCCCCTCGCGTTGGTGGACGTGCCGGAGAAGCAGCTGCAGGAGCCGGCGGTGTTCGTACCGGACCGGGACGGCTCGCTCGTGATATACGGCACCTCGGGATCGGGCAAGTCGACACTGCTCAAGACGATCGGCACGGCGGCGGGCATGCGCCCGGAGGTCGGCCGCGTGCACGTGTACTGCCTGGACTTCGCCTCCGGCGCACTGGGTTCGCTCGCCGCCCTCCCGCACGTCGGATCGGTCGTCGACGGCGCCGACGTCGAGCGCATCCAGCGGCTGTTGCGCACCCTCGACAGGGAGATGGATCGCCGCTCCGCCGCGTTCTCCGCCGCCAGCGCGGCATCCGTTCAGGAGTACCGCGAGCTGGTGGACCCGCGGATGCCGCGGATCCTGCTGCTCATCGACAACTACCCCGAATTCAAGAAGGACTGGGAGTACGCGCCGGGACGCGGGCCGTTCTACCGCACGTTCATGCGCATCCTCGGCGAGGGACGCACGCTGGGGGTGCACGTGGTGATCACCGCCGACCGCGGCAACGCCGTGCCGAGCGCCGTGGCGTCGAACATCTCACGCCGGGTGGTGCTGCGCATGGGTGACCCGAGCCAGTACATGCTGCTGGCGGCACCCCGAGACATTCTCGACGAGCAGTCCGCGCCCGGTCGCGCCGTCCTCGACGGGCATGAGGCGCAGATCGCGGTGCTCGGCGGCACCTCGAACGCCGTGGAGCAGACCAAGGCGCTCGCCGCCCTCGGCGAACGGCTCCGCGAAGCGGGCGTGCGCGACCTGCCCGAGATCGGCGCGCTGCCGACGATGGTTCCGGTCACCGACATGCCGGCGCAGGTGAACGGGATGCCGGTGTTCGGCGTTGCCGACGAGACACTGGCGCCGCACGGCTTCGAGCCGATCGGCTCGTTCGTCATCTCCGGCCCACCGGCATCCGGCAGGACGAATGCGCTGAAGGCGCTCGTCATCGCGGTGGAGCGCTTCGACCCGAACGTGCGGATGTACCACTTCGGCAGCCGCCGCGCCGAGCTCAAGGAGTTCCGTCCGTGGGTGCGCAGCGCCACACGACCCGAGGACGAGAAGGAGCTCGCCGCGGAGCTGGCGGAACTGGTCGTCAGCGACGCACCCGGTGGCCGCATCATGATCGTCATCGAAGACATCCCGCACCTGGCGGACGGGCCTGCCGATCGGCCGATGCGCGCCCTCCTTCAGGCGATGAACAACAGCGACCACCTGCTGATAGGCGAGGCCGAGATCAGCCGCGCCAGCGGCAGCATCGGTGTGCTCGGCGAGTGGAAGACCGGCCGACAGGGCATCGTGCTCAAACCCGACACCTACGACGGTGAGGGCATCTTCAAGACCCCGTTCGGCCGAGTGAAGCGCTCGGACTTCCCGGTCGGTCGCGGCATCTTCGTGCAGGCCGGGCGAGCCATCACCATGCAGATGCCGTTCGTGTCGGGTTCACACGGGCAGCCGGCGGCGAATGGGTAGCGCTGCATGGGTACCGCTCCCCGTTTGCGGTGCAGACATGGTTGGCTAACCTCTTCGTAAGAGGCCCAGCGGCCTGAACAAGACGAAACCTGGAGGCGGTTCTCATGGCCCACGATTTTGGCGCAACGTACAGCGAGATGGAAAGCGCGGCCTCGCGGCTGCGCGACGGACGCACCACCGTCACCGACACCCTGAAGGAGCTGCAGGGCATCATCGACGACCTGGTGCAGGACGGGTTCAAGACCGAGAACGCATCGGAGGCGTACTCGACCGCGTACTCCGAGCTCACCACTTCGCTGGATGACGCGGCTGAGGCAGTGAACGACATGGCCGACGCGCTCGACCGGATGGCCGACCAGATCCGCGACACCGACTCCAGCATGGCCGGCGGCGCCTGAGTCAGCGCGGTGTCAGAGGTCGTGGCGCCGGTCGGGGGACCGGCGTCACGACCTTCGTCGTTCCACGAGGCCCTGGGGCGACAAATAGAATCGGGATGATGAGCGGAGGGCGGGGTCGATGAGCGGGACGCAGAGCTACTACTGGTACAACCTGTCGGCGCAGTCGGTGGTGCGCGCGGACGAGCGTCCGTCGGAGGACTCGATCGGGCCGTTCGCCACACCGGAGGAGGCGGAGGACTCTCCCGCGATCCTGCTGGAGCACGCCAGGGCGTGGCTGGAGAGTGAAGAGAGCGAGCGGTTCCGCGAGATGGCTGCCGAGAGCGACGACGGCACCGACGTCGTATGACGGCGACGTCATGAGCGTCCGCCGCCGCATCGCGGCCCCGCTCGTCGTGCTGCTCGCCGCGAGCCTCGCGGCTTGTGCGCCGGCGCTGCCAGAGACGGTCGTGCCGGGCACCGCCCTCACGGTCGGCTGGGCCGGCGGCTTCACGTCGGTGAACCCGCTCGCGTCGCCGACAGCCGGGAACATCGACATCGCGGAGGCCATCCGCGGCGAGTTCGGCGACATCGTCGACGGGGACTTCGTGCCCGACGAGAGCTTCGGCACGGCGAAGATCGTCGCGGACGAGCCGTTCACCGTGCGGTACGACCTCGCGGAGCCATCCTGGTCCGACGGCATCCCCCTCGATGCCGCGGATCTGCTGCTGGGCTGGGCCGGGGCATCCGGGTACTTCGAACGCGCGGAGAAGGGCGGGTCCGACGAGGTGGAAGCGGATGCCGAGTCGCCGCTGCCCCGCATCGACGAGTTCGCCCGTGCGATCGAGGTGCGCTTCCCTCAGCCGGTGATGGACTGGCAGCTTGCCGTCTCGGCACCGGTTCCCGCGCATGTCGTCGGTCGCCGCGCCTTCGGTACGGACGATCCCATGGCGGCGAAGCAGGCTGTGATCCGTGCCATCCAGGAGGACGACGCGTCCGCACTGGACGAGATGACCGAGGTCTGGAACGAGGGGTTCGAGATCTCCGACGAAGGCGAGATCCCGTCCGACATGCTGCTCTCCAGCGGCCCGTTCGTGGTGGACCGGATCAGCAGCGACGATGCCGGGCAGAGCGTGCGGCTGGTGCCGAATCCGTCGTATCGCGGCGCAGTGACCCCCAAGGTCGCGCGCATCGACCTGGTGCCGTCCGGCGACGAGCCGCTCACCGCGGTCGGCGACACGCTGGATGTCGTACAGGTCTCGCCGGTGAAGGCGAACCACGCCCCGATCGGCGATCTCGAACGCCGGGACTTCACCGTCCAGACGACCCACGACGGAACAGTCTGGGCTGTGCTGCTCAATCCTTCCGGGATCTTCGCCCGTCCCCAGGCCCGCATCGCCTTCATCCGCGCGGTTCCCGCCAGGGGCATGGCTGAGCGCGGTGCCGGCGAGTGGGCATCCGCTTACACGGGCACGACGTCGATGCTCGCCGCACCGGGCTCGCGTGCCTACGACATCGTCAACGAGGACTCCGGCTTCACGGGCGCGCTGGGAACTCCCGGCGAAGACGCGGCGGTGGAGCGTCACGCGGCCGGAATAGCGCCTGGTTCGTCGGTCTGTGTGCTCTTCGACCGCCGCAGCGAGTTCGCCGCGGGGGCGTTCGCGGCGCTGCGGGATGCCGCGGCCGAAGGCGGCTGGGGCGTCGTGGATTGTGGGAGTGACGACTACGCGGCGGCGCTCGAGCAGCGACGATGGGATGCCGTGATCACCCGAGTGCCCATCCCGCGTACGCCAGAGCAGATCGCCGCCCAGTGGGGGACTGAGGGCAGCACGTCGATCACCCGGCATGCGGATGCGGCGCGGGACGCACTGATCGCTCAGCTCGCGCAGACGCCCGACGTCTACGAGGCGAGGGAGGTGCGTGCACAGATCGAGGCGACGATCGTGCGGGCCGCCGTCGCGCTTCCGATCGCAGCGAACCCGCGCGTCACCGTCGTGAACCGCGGGGTCGCCGGGGTCACCGCCCGCGACGGGGCCGTTGCGCCGCTGACGTACGCGGCCGCGCGCTGGCAGGCCGCCCCGTGATGCGCGCGGAGTGGGCTGTTCTCCCCATCGCGAGTGGTCGTCCGCTGCCCCTAAGGTCATCTCTGGAGGTTGCGCTGTGGGAATGATGTTGCCGAATGAGCTTGTCTGGGTGATGGAGAAGCTGGGTTTCGAGTGGCCGGATGTGGATGAGGATGAGGTGCGCAAGGGTGCGTCTCTGGTTCGGAGTTTCG
>JAPSIX010000038.1 GCA_031178475.1 Microbacterium sp.
ACCCATAGGGGGTATGAGGTTGGGGTGGGAAACAATCAAGACCTTCAGGAGCCGACATGAGTCTGTTCGCGATCCGCGACTTCCGCCGTCTGTTCAGCGCTCAGATCATCGCGCTGCTCGGCACCGGCCTGGCGACCGTCGCGCTCGGTCTGCTGGCATACGACCTCGCCGGACCTGACGCGGGGGCGGTGCTCGCCACGGCCTTGACGATCAAGATGCTCATGTACGTCTTGATCGCACCCGTTGCAGCCGCCTACGCGGGTCGGCTTCCGCGGCGGCTGTTCCTCACGCTCCTGGACGTGGTGCGCGCGATGGTGGTGCTCGCTCTGCCGTTCGTCACCGAGGTCTGGCACGTGTACGTACTCATCGGCTTACTGCAGGCGGCTTCGGCGGCCTTCACGCCGACGTTCCAAGCCGTGATCCCCGACATCGTCGCCGAGGAGGCGGACTACACCCGGGCGCTCTCCGCATCGCAGGTGGCGTACACGATGGAGAGCCTGCTCAGCCCCGTGCTGGCGGCCGTCGCGCTGACGTTCATGAGCTTCAACTGGCTGTTCGTCGGCACCTCGGTGGGGTTCGTGATCTCGGCCGCCCTGGTGCTCTCCACGCGCATCCCCGATGTCGCGCCAAGCGGACGCGCCAGTGTGTGGAGGCGGGCCACCTCGGGCATGCGGCTCTTCTTCCGCACGCCGCGCCTGCGTGGGGTCATGGCGTTGAACCTGGTGGTCGCCGCTTCCGGTGCCATCGTCGTCGTCAGCACCGTCAACTACGTCCGCGACCAGCTGGGCGGCACCCAGGCGGACGTCGCGTGGATGCTGGCGGCTTCGGGCGGCGGAACGCTGCTGATCGCCCTGGCTCTGCCCCGTATTCTGGACCGCACTCCCGAGCGAACGGTCATGATGGCCGGTGCCGCGGTTCTGGTCGGGGCGGTGCTGGCCGCGGTCGCGATGGCGACGGGCGGGGTGGCTTCGTGGCTGGCCACTGTGTCGATCTGGGTGTTCATCGGTGGCGGGATGGCCATGATCGTCACTCCCACCGGGCGGGTCATCCGCGGCTCGGCGGCGAAGCAGGATCTTCCCGCGGCCTTTGCCGCGCAGTTCTCGTTGTCGCACCTCGCCTGGTTGGTGACCTACCCGATCGCCGGATGGATCGGTACGGTATCCGGAATGACCGTCGCCTGGTCGATCCTGGCAGTGCTGGCCATCGCCGGCGCTGTCGCCGCGCCGTTGTTCTGGCCGCGTGCTCAGACGCCGGCCGCTGAGGTCGGGATGCTCGCTCGCACAGCGGTCGACGGTACGGCGGTCCAACGCTGAACGCGAAATGCCCCGCCGTGGGGCGGGGCAGGACGTTTGTGTTGTGGACGCGGGCGGATTCAAACCGAACACCTGGCAGAAATTCGAGCGGCTCAGTTCCGCGTGGAACCAGGCGAGACTCGGCATTGGCGATCAGCCGGACGGGGCACCCGCGGCCGAGCCGGACGTCGTAGCGAACCCTAGGAGACGAGCTAGAACACCGCTGACGGACAGCCAAGTGGACGCTATCCGAACTGCGCGAGCGAACGGCGAGAGCGTGGTGTCCATCTCCCGGCGGTTCGGCGTCCATCGGATGACGGTGTGGACGCGCACGAAGCACCCGTGAGACTCAGAACGGTCATGCCCAGCTCGTGGTGATAGGAGCACGGGCGGGCCACCGGAAGCAGGCGGGTCGTCCAATAGTTGCTCCCGCTGCTCGCCGCGCAACCCGGAGTCGAGTCGTGCAACACGTGCTGCAATCCGCTCGCGCGGTGGCTGCAACTTTGGGAACCGGGTGCCGAGTCGTTCGCCGGCTACCGGGTGGACACCCTCGCCCAGCAGCCGAGCCAGATGCTCCTCGGTCACCGTGTCGCCCTCGGCCAGCGCAGGGGAACGCCCGTCGTCGAGGCTCGTCAGGCCGGTGCCGACCCTGGTACCGGGCGGGCACCCGGGCTCGGCGTAGTACCGGGTCAGCGGGCTGCTCATCTCCCGGTCGCCGTCACCGACAACGACCGAGTGCAGCAGGTACTCGTAGCCCTCGCCCGAGGACATGCCCCGGATCGTCATCACCACGACGGCCCATCCTCGGGAGGGGCTCGGGAGGTGCCGTCTCAGGGATCAGGTGGGCGGTCCGCGCCCGAGTTGGGCACCCTGGTGCCAGACGTGTGGGGAGATGGCAGGCCCTGACACAGGTCGCCGAGCTGACTCATCGGGCTCCGTGCATCCGGGGCTCTCGGGTCGATGTCGCTCAGCGCGATCCAGCCGGACGCTGAGGAGTGTGTTGAGGGCTCGCTGGCCGACGACATGGTGGCAGCACTGCCGGACCGGGTCGCAGGGGTGGACAGTCAATGTTGAGGAAGCAGTTGACCTGGACTGCGGTCCAACTCGGAACATGGTCATCATGAATAGTGAAGCAACGAAGAGTCTGGTCGGACCGCGCGGGATGACGTTGGGCACGATGTACTTCGGCACGAGCGTCCCGGAGGCCATCGGCGTCGACATCCTGGATGAGGCGTTCGACCTGGGCGTGCGTACATGGGACACGGCGAACAACTACGCATTCTGGGTTCCCGGTGGGACCGGCGACGAGTCCGAGGAATGCCTCGGACGATGGTTCGCCGCACATCCGGGGCGTCGCGATGACATCTTCCTCTCCACGAAGGTCGGTGCCAGGCCACGGCACGGCAGCAAGAATCTGGCCGATGCCCTCGGTCTGAGTCCCACCGCGATCCGTGAGCAGCTCCACGCATCGCTGGCACGATTGGGTACCGATCGTGTCGACCTTCTCTACGCCCACATCGACGACAAGACGGTGCCGCTGGCCGAGACGATCGGTGCGATGGAAGAGCTTCGCGCCGAGGGACTAGTGGGCGAGATCGGCGCGAGCAATCTGACTGCCCCGCGCCTCCGCGCAGCCATCGACACCGCGAGCGGTCGCGACAGGGGCTACCGGTTCCTGCAACAGCGATTCACGTTCCTGAATCCGGCGGGCGGCACGGACCTGTCGCCGCATGTCCTGCTCGATGACGCTGTGGCCGCGGAGTGCGAGGCGGGCGGGATTACGATGCTCGGCTACTCGCCACTGCTCTCCGGCGCGTACACACGACCCGATCGGCTCCTGCCTGTCGGATACGACACGCCAGCGAACCGCGAGGCTCTTGCCGTGCTCACCCAGATTGCCGGCCGCTCCGGTCTCGACAGCGGGCAGACGGTCCTCGCATGGATGGCCCAGCGCGCGACCGCGGTGCTCCCGGTAGTGGGCGTGTCCTCAATCGAGCAGCTGCGCTCGGCCGCGACCGCGGTGAAGACGACGCTGCCGCGGGAGGACATCCGCGCGCTGGAGGCTGTCAGGATGGCTGGATGAGTACGGACACGAATCAATCGGTGGGCGCTGTTGCGGCACGGTTCGGTCTGGATCCTGACACCGTCCGCTACTACGAGCGTCGCGGCATCCTGCCAGAGCCTTCCAGAGATGCCGCTGGCCGACGCCGATACAGCAACGAGGACGTGCATCTGATCGAGGTGCTGTTGCGCTTGCGCGAGACCGGGATGCCCCTCGCCGACATCGCCTCCTTCACCAGGCTGGTAGCGAACGACCCTGACGGGGTGCCCGAACGGCTCGCCCTCCTGCGAGAACACCGCGAACGCATCCTCGCCAAGCGCTGCCAACTCGAGAGCGCTCTCGCCCTCATTGACCGCAAGATCGAGGACTACGCCCGTCGCTCCACGTGACGCAGTGACTGGTCCCTGTCCTCACTTGCCCGCGAACTCAAGCACCGCGGACTCACCACGCGGCCCACACCCTCCCAGCCCGCGAAACCGGTCACGACCACCGGACTGCACAAGATCCTGACCAACCCCCACTGCCACGGCACGGTCACGTTCCGCGGCATCACCTACGACGGCACCCACGAACCCCTCATCGACACCGAAACCTGGCTCCGCGTCCAGACCCAGCTCGACGCGAAGAACGCCCGCGGGGAACGACCGCAGAAGTACGACCACTACCTCAAAGGCACCCTCTACTGCTCCTGCGGCGCCAAGCTCATGATCGAACGCCCCCGCGACAAGACCGGCGACCGTTACGAGTACTTCACCTGCACCGGCAGACGACGCAAGAAGACGAGCTGCACCCGCTCCGCGATCCACGCCCCGCGCATCGAACAACGCATCGAAGCCACCTACGGCAGCAACGGACTCACCGACGCCGAGGCCGACCGCGTCCGGTCAGTCACACGGCCCGCGGCAACGGCGAGAGCGTCATGTCGATCGCCCGACGGTTCGAGGTGAGTCGGATGACCGGGTGGGAGAAGACGCGGACAAGATGAATCTGGGCCTGAGAGCCGACTACGGCAGGAGGTCGAGCATCTGTGGTCGGGCCTTCATGGCGTGGATCACGAGTTCGTTCCCACTGTCGAAGACCAACACGACCGTCTCCAGCAGTCGGCCGCGGGTGTCGAACCCGAGCCGAAGCTGCCGGGCCGGGCTGTCATCATCGAGGTCCTCGATCCAGGCCGCCCATGTTGCAGCCTGGATTGCGTCTTCGGGGTCGACTCCGTGTTTGCGAGCCGAGGGGTGGACTCTCACCGCGAGGCCAGGGCCTCGCGGATCACCTCGGAACGAGACTTACCTTCACGCTCCGCCCGCGCATCAAGAGCACTGATCTCGTCCGCCGTGAGGCGCAGAGCGATAACCTGCGATGGCTCTGCGCCACGACCAGGTCGACCACGGCCTCGCTTCTTCAGCGCCGCCACGTCGTAGCCAGCCTCAGCTTCATCCGCCCAGGCCGCGATCTGCTCCTCTGTGACCGGGGTCCCGTTGATCGTCTCGCGCTCGCCCATGCCATTAATGTTATACGAAAATGACTGAGCAGTGCAGGCTGAGTTGATTCTGCCGTTCGCCGCAACGACAGGCCAAAAAACCCATGTCAGGGGTTCGACTACGTTCTGAAATGGTGGACCTGAGGGGACTCGAACCCCTGACCCCCTGCATGCCATGCAGGTGCGCTACCAGCTGCGCCACAGGCCCAGATGCCGCTCCGTAGAAGCCGGAGCAACCTGACAAGAGTACAACAGCATCCGGCGCGTGCGCCAATCGAGCCGCGGTCAGGAACCTCGCCGGGCGTGTCAAGCTTGCACGCCTCAGACGACTCCCGCCAGCGTCTTCGCCTCGGCGAGCACCTCCTCGACCATGGCGGGGGTGAGCCGGCCCGTGAAGGTGTTCTGCTGGCTGACGTGGAAGCATCCGAGCACCTCGAGCGATCGCCCGTCGGAATGGTCGATCCGCACGCGGGCGCCGTGACCGAAGCGCGGCCGCGGCCGGGGGACGAGCCATCCGGCATCCGTCAGCGACGCCATCAGCGCCTGCCAGCCGAACCCGCCCAGCACGACCACCACGCGCAGCGTTGCGGCGAGCAGTTCGAGCTCGCGGGCGAGGAACGGCGCGCAGGTACGCCGCTCCGCTGGGGTCGGCTTGTTCTCCGGTGGCGCGCAGCGCACCGGCGCGCTGATGCGGGTGCCGAACAGCTCGAGCCCGTCGTCGGCCGACACCGCCACCGGCTGTGAGGCGAGGCCGACCGCGTGCATCGCGGCGTAGAGCACCTCGCCGCTGCGATCGCCGGTGAACATCCGCCCTGTGCGGTTCGCCCCGTGCGCGGCCGGCGCGAGACCGACGATCAGGATGCCGGCGTCGTGCGGCCCGAAGCCGGGGACGGGACGCCCCCAGTACTCCTCGTCACGGAACGCCGCGCGTTTCGTCACGGCCACCGTCTCTCGCCACGCAACGAGGCGAGGGCAGGCGCGGCACGTCGTGACGAGCGCGTCCAGCTCCGTCAGGTCGCTTGCGTGGGCGGCGTCGAGCGGCGCCTGCTCGGGTGGATGCCGCTGCGCGTTCGGGCGTACTGCGTCGTGGTGTGCCACACGGGTCATGTGATCATGGCCCGCCGCAGGTCCGCAATCCCCATCGGATGCCGGGAAGCGACGCCTACCATGGACGCCATGCCCTTCGCCCGCCGACTGCTCACCGTGCTCGTCGCGGCCGCGCTGCTCGGGACGGCGGCATGCACGGCGGCGCCCGCCCAGAAGCCCGAGTCAGACCCGACCCGCACCGCGACCGCATCGCCGAAGCCGACACCCACACCCAGCCCGACGGATCCTGCCGTCACGGCGGTGGCGCGCATGAGCACCGCCGAGCAGGCAGCCGCGGTGGTGATGGGGCACATCCCGACCACGGATCCGACCGCGTTGCGCGAGTACATGTCGGCAGGGCTCGGCGGGTTCATCCTCATGGGCGCGAACGTCCCGGCCACGCCCGAGCAGCTGCGCGACGTGACCGCGGCCCTGATCGTCGACGAGCAGCTTCCGCCGCTGATCGCCATCGATCAGGAGGGCGGGGTCGTCTCACGCCTGCCGTGGGACGACCTGCCCGCCGCCCGCACCCTGAAGAGCCAGCCGGCGGAGCAGACGCGCGCCGCCTTCGCGGCACGCGCCTCCCTCATCGCGGACATCGGCGCGAACGTGAACTTCGGCATCGTCGCCGACGTGCCCCGAGACCCGGCATCGTTCATCCACTCCCGCGCCCTCGGCGCCGACCCTGCCGCGTCTGCCGAACGGGTGGTCGCCGCCGTCGAGGCGGAGCAGCCGTTCGTCGCATCCACCCTGAAGCACTTTCCCGGTCACGGCGCCGCCCCAGGCGACTCGCACCACGGCATCCCGTCGACGACCGAGACGCTCGAACAGTGGCGGGCCACCGATGGTGTGCCTTTCCTCGCAGGCATCGACGCCGGAGCACCGTTGCTGATGTTCGGGCACCTGGCCTACACCGCGGTCGACGCCGCCCCGGCATCCCTTTCGGCGGAATGGCACCGCATCGCCCGCGACGAGCTCGGTTTCGAGGGCGTCGTGATCACCGACGACCTCGGCATGCTCGGCTCGTCGGGGGTGCAGGCGTATCGCGACCCGGTTCGCAACGCGATCAGCGCTCTCGCCGCCGGATCAGACATGGTCCTGATGATCGCCGGATCAACGCCCGCGACCGCGTCTCAGATGGTCGACGGCATCACGCAGGCAGTCGCCGCCGGAGAGCTCCCCGCCGAGCGGCTGCGGCAGGCCGCCGAGCGCGTCGTCCGCCTGCGGCTGCAGCTGCGATGAGCGCGAGAGGCTAGTAATCGACCTGACGGCCGAACCGGCGCGGACCGCGCGGCGGCGGCGAGCATGTGGCTGCCGCTCGCAGCCGAACCAGTTCGTGCGGCTGCAGCCCGGCGGCGGTGGCGAAGGCGTCGAGCGACGCGAACCCGCCGTTCCGCTCCCGCTGACGCACCAGCGATCTCGCGCGTGATCGGGTGACCCCCGGCAGTGTGGAAAGCAGGCGCGTGTCGGCCGTATTCACATCGACCGGCTCTCGGGACGAGTCATCGGCCGGAGCAGCGGCGAAGTAGCTGCCGGTGGACGCACCCGCCCGGTCGGCCAGGCGCCGCGCCTCGTCCTTCTCGGCCGCCGCGTCCTTCTCCGCCTTCGCCTTCGCGGCCCGGTTGTCCGCGGCGCTGGACGCGCTCGCACCCGCTCCGCCTCGGCTGCGCCGGCGCGACGAACTGCCGCCAGATCTGGCGCGGGCATCCGTGCGGGCCCTGCCTGCTGCGACCCGCCGCGCCCACAGGGCACGCAGCCACGCCGGGTTGGCGATCAGCGCCAGCACCATGCCGCCGAGATAGACGACGCCGTTGACCGTCGACTCCCACGGGCCCCAGAACGACATCTGCGAGATGACGGCCAAGACACCCAAGCCGATCCCGGTGAACAGCCAGCGTGGCATCCGCCCGACGAGCCCGATGACGATGAAGCCGAGCCAGGCCGCCGCCGGCCCCGGGATCGCCGTTGTCACCATCCAGGCACTCGCCCCGAGCATCCATCCGACGGTGGGGACCTCGGATGCGTCGCGCGTCGCGGTCATCGCTGCTCTCGCACGCCGAGCACCATCATCACGCTGTCGTCCTCCTGGCGCGACTCCGACAGCAGCTCGAAGCCGGCGTGATGCGCACGGTCGCGGATCCGCGCCGCGACCGCCGCCTGTACGTGGCGCGCGTAGGCCGCGTCGAGCCGTTCGATGAGCGCGGTCGCCTCGGTTCGGGTCGCCTCGCGGCCGTCCGCCCCGACGACGTGCGCCGTCCACACGCCGTCCTCGTCGCGCGCCATCGTCAGGCTCAGACCGTCGACAATCCCGGTCAGGCGGTCCGCGGCGGAGTCGACGTCGACGGCACCGATGTCTTGCAGAGCGGATGCCAGCAGCTCGGCATCCTTCATGCGGGTCTGCACCCGCACCTGCTTCGCCTCTCGGCGATCGTCGTCCTTCGTGGCCCGGCTGTTGGCCGCCACACCGGCGACACCGGCTCCGCCTATGGCGGTGGCCACGGCCAGGGCGGTGGGGATGAGGATGAGGGAGACGCTCACGCGACACGCTCCTGTGGTCGGTCGGCGCGCACGCCGAGATCGTCGAGCAGAGCGGAGAGCGCGGCGTCGGATGCCCATCCGTTCACGCTCACCGTCCCGTCAGGGGAAACCCGCACCTCGACCGTGTCAGGCCGCCCGTGGGCGGCGATCTCACGGACCTCGGCGGCGTAGACGGGCGACAGCGCCCGAATGCCCTGGTTGGCTGAGCCGATCCACGGGCGGCGCGTCTCGGGACGCGCGCGCAGGTACGGTCCGTCGCACAGCAGGTCGGTGGCGGCGAGCAGATCGGCGATGTCAGCGCGCTTCGCCGCCCAGCGGCACAGGTCTTCGAAGCCATAGCCGGTGAATGCCATCACGCTCAGGCCCGCCTCGCGGAAGGCCGCCGCGACCTGCGCGACCTGGGCCGCCTGGTCGAACGGCTCACCGCCGAGCAGGGTGATGCCCGAGGCGCCGGCGGCGACGGCATCCGCCACCCAGCGGTCGGCCAGCTCGGCGGGATCGCCGGTCAGCGCCCCGCGCGCCGCCCACAGGTGCGGGTTGAAGCATCCGGGGCAGCGCACGTTGCAACCCTGCACCCACAGTGCTGCCCGCCGTCCCGGGCCCTCGGCCTCGGTCGCGGCGAGGAAGCGCGACCAGCGCAGGACCGCACCGTCGGACGGAGGCGGCTCTGTGGCGCCGAGGGCTGTCTCGGCCGGCACCCCCGCCGCTTCGGCGTGCACGATCACGCGCCGTGCTCCTCGTCGGGCTGCACGACCCGGTCGTGCACCGGCACCCCGGCGTGCTCCTCGGTGTACGACGACTGCGTGGTGGTGGCATCGAGAAGGTCCTCGAGCGCGGTGATGTAGGCGAGGCATTCGTCGCCCGTCATCCCCAGTGTCTCCGCCGCGACGCTGCCGTCGGGACGGAGGTTCACGATCAGCTGCTTGCGCATCATGCTCTCCCGGTCATCACTCAGTAGTCCACGGTGCGTCCGCCGCGCCGCGCGGAGAGCGCGCCCGCCGATTCCGTCACGCCCGCTTCGACGGCATCCAGGTCCTCGGCGCCGGTCGCGCGCACGGCGCGGTCGGCCGCCCAATCGCGGATCCGGCGCACCTCCTCGGCCTGCGTCACCGCCAGCGGGATCGTCGAGGTGACCGCCTGCTCGAGCAGCCCGCGCTCCACCGGCCGGTCGGCGGCGTAGCCCTCGTAGAGCGCCGAGATGACCGCCTGCTCGATCTCGGCGCCGGAGTGGTTCTCGCTGAGGCGCACCAGCGCGTCGATGATGGCCGCGTCCCCGGCGACGGCGGCCAGCCCGTTCTCCTCGGATGTCTTGCCCGCCAGCTGAAGCCGCCAGATGACCTCGCGCTCGGCGGCGGTGGGCAGGTCGACGAAGAAGATCTCGTCGAAGCGTCCCTTGCGCAGGAACTCCGGCGGCAGAGCGTCGATGTTGTTCGCCGTGGCGACCACGAACACCGACCGCTTCTTCTCCTGCATCCAGGTCAGGAACGTGCCGAACACCCGCGCCGACGTGCCCGAATCACCGCTGCCGGTCGTGTTCGAGAAGCCCTTCTCGATCTCGTCGACCCACAGGATGCAGGGTGCGACCGCCTCCGCGGTGGCGATCGCGGTTCGCAGGTTCTGCTCGCTCGAACCGACCAGGCCCGAGAAGATGCGGCCGATGTCGAGGCGCAGCAGGGGAAGCCCCCAGGTCGCGGCGGTCGCCTTCGCGGTGAGCGACTTGCCGCAGCCGGGCACGCCCGTGATCAGCACGCCCTTGGGCGTGGGCAGCCCGTACTCCTTCGCGCCGGCCAACCAGGATCCCTTCCGGCGCGACAGCCACCGCTTGAGGTTGTTCAGACCGCCGACGTCGTCGAGGTCGATCTCGGCGTCCATGAACTCCAGCAGGCCGGACTTGCGGACGATCTGACCCTTCTCGTCGAGGATCACGCGCACGTCCTCAGCGCCGAGCCGCCCGTCGTTGACCATGGCCCGCGCGAAGGCGTTCTCGGCCTCGGCCATCGAGAGTCCGAGCGCGGCGTGCACCAGGCGCTCGCGCACCTCGTCGTCAGCCTGAATGCGGATGCGTCCCGGCCCGGTCGAGTTGCGCTCGATCATCGTGTCGAGCAGCTGTCGGATCTCGGCCGGATCGGGCAGCGGGAACTCCAGCAGATGGGTCAGCTCGTTCAGCTCGGGCGGGATCGCCCGGACCGGGGCGATCAGCACGAGCGTGCGCGACGCATCGCCGTGCCGGAACTCCAGAGCCGTCTCGCGTGCCGTGCGCACCACCAGCGGCTCACCCTGGCGGTGTGCGTTGCCGAAGTAGGCGTGCAGATCGCAGAAGATGAACACCCCGGCGTCGCGCACGCCCGCGACGTGCGAGAGCGCGCGCGCCGGGCTGGTGGTGTTGGCGACGGCCTTGCCGTCGGGGCCGATCAGTCCCAGGGCGCTGGTCCAGGTCCACACCGGACGCGGATGCCGCTGCGCGCCCGCCGCGAGGGTCACGGCCTCGATGGCGCGCACCTCCTCGCCCGTCTCGAGATACAGCAGCGGCAGGCGTGCTTTGAAGGCCTCGTCGAGTGTCTTGGCGAAGGTCATGGCATCCCTCTCGGTGGCTGGTCCCGCCGGGGCGGTGGGGTGATCGTCTGTCGCGGGGTCATTCGTCCACCGCAACGCTCCAGTCGCCGGCGGACGACTCGATCATGAACAGCACCGTACCGGGAGCGTCCCACGAGGCGCGGGTGCTGACGTCGTCCACGGCGTTGATGGCGAGCTCGGTCGCTCCGGGCGACACGATCGTGACGCGCAGGAAACCCGGGCCGGTGTGCGTGAAGCGGGCGCTGAGCGCGTCGCCGCGGTAAGAGAGCACGGCATCGCCGGCGCCGGAGGCCTCGGCATCGCGAATCGGCGTCGCCCCGATGGGCGTCACGGCGACCTCCCACGACGGCGCATCGGTGCGGAACCACAGGCGCCCGTCCGTCAGAGCCGGAACCACATGAACCCGATCCACCTCATCCCACAGGCTGCCGAGGTGCGGTGGGGAGTCCGCCGCGACGGTGCCGGCGTCCGGCGTCTGGTGGATGCGGATGTACTGGTCGTCGTCAACCTCGATCAGGCGCACTGTGAGCGGTTCGGAGCCGGATCGAAGCGGGATCCAGCCGCCTTGCCGGTCACCGGTGACGTGTCCGTCCTTGATGGCGAGCTCGACCGGGTCGTCCTGGTGCCACGGCGAGATCGGGCCCTCGTAGAACGCGCCGTCGACGATACGGTCGCCGTCCAGGTAGAGCTGGGGGAGGGTGAACAGTGCGATGGCGATGATCGCGATGGTGCCGAGCACCCACACGCCTCGGGAGAACCGGCGGATGCGCTGGAATGCGGGGTCACTCATCCGGCAACTCCAGGAACTGAACGGACCAGGCGGTCTCCTCATCGGTGTCGACGGCGAACACCGCGCTGGATGTGTCGGGCCACGCCACCGTCCATGCGCTGCCACCAGTGCCGCTGCCGTCTTCGACGCCGGTGTCGGTGACGATGTCGAGGCTGAGGGAGTACTCACCGGTCGACCTCACGCGGGCTGCGGTCGATGCGCCGGTGTAGTGGAACGCCAGCGGCCCGACGCCGCTCACGGTGCCGAGATGCCCCTCGAGCCGGGCGGGCCGGATCGTGACCGTCCACGGGTCGGTGCTGCGCGTGCGCAACCACAGCTCCATCTCGGACGACGACGGGATGACGTAGGCGGGCCCGTCCCCGTAGATCGAGAAGTCGATCGGGTCGCGCTCATCGCCCGGGGGAGCACCGCCAGGATCGGAGAGGTACAGGCCCGAGATGGGCGCGTCGTCCTCGTAGACGACCTCGAGGGGCTCGCCGGGCGTGAGGTCGTCGAGAGGGATGTACTCCTGACCGCGCCCGCGCCAAGTGTCGCCGTCTGCGGTCGCGGACGTGGCGTCGGGGTTCTCCCACGGGTAGTAGAAGTCGTCGGAGGTGACCGGGGCCGGGTCTGCGGACCACCCCGGCAACAGCAGATCCCAACCGAGGACAGCGATCAGAGCGAATCCGATGACACCGGCGATGGTGCTGAAGCGGCGGATCCTGGCGCGCGCGCCCGGCGCCAGCGCGTCGGTCACTCTTTCTCTCCCTCGGCGATACCCGGGGCGCCCGGCGCCGGCTCACCGAGCCAGGCGCACAGCATCCGCTCCCGCAGGGCCGAGCCGCGCTCGGCGAACCCGCGCTGCCGGCGCACGTACTCCGCCTTCCCTTCGGCCGTCTCGATGCGCACCGGCCGCACACCCCACGCAGACAGGTCGTAGGGTGCGGCTTCCATGTCGAGCAGTCGGATGTCGCGCGCCAGCTCGAACGCGTCGAGCAGCAGCTCGCCAGGGATCAGCGGGCCCAGCTTCATCGCCCACTTGTACAGGTCCATCCCGGCGTGCAGGCAACCCGGCTGCTCGAGCGCCGGCTGCGTATCGCGGGTCGGGGCCAGACGGTTGCGGGGGACGGCATCGGTCGTGAAGAAGCGGAACGCATCGAAATGCGTGCAGCGCAGGTCGTGCGATTCGACGACGGCATCCGTTCCCGCCTGGCTGAGACGGAGAGGCGCCGGATGCCGGTGATCGCCGGCACGGTAGACCATCGCCCATTCGTGCAGGCCGAAGCATCCGAACTGCCCGGGGCGCGATGCCGTGCGTCGCAGCATCCGCTCGACGAGCGAAGCGAGCTCGCGCTTGTCGGCTGCGAAGGCGGCGGCATCGGGTACGACCGCGTCGCCGCCGGCGGGGGAGTACCAGCGCCACCCGGCGCGCTCGGCTGCGTCCTCGAGAACGACGCCGGCGCCAGGATGCCATCGGTGCAGACGCGACGGCTTGTACGAGTAGTACGTGAAGAGGAAATCCCACACCGGATGCTTCTCGCCCCGTGCCGCGCGTGCGCGGTGCTCGCGGGTGAGCTCCTCAGCACGATGGCGGTGCTCCTCGGCGCGCGCGGTCCACTGCTCACGGCGGAGCGTCGCAGGTGTGTGAAGAACGGCGGCCTCGGTCATGCTCGACCGCTCATTCCTTGTCGATGAGGCCGACCTCGGCGAGCCGCTCGCGCAACCCGGCGCCGTCTTCGGCACTGACCCACGGGACCTCGTCGGGTTCGTGCTCGTGCGAGGCACGCCCACCAGCGAGCATCGCCTCGGCAGGAAGCAGACGACGGATCGCGACTCCGGCGACCGACGACGGATGCTCCTGCTGGAACTGCGTGTAGATCGCCTCGTCGTGCTGGCCGTCGTCGCCGATGAGCAGCCAGCGCACCTGCGGGAACTCGGTGGCGAGGCGGCGCAGATTCGCCAGCTTGTGATCGCGACCGCTGCGGAACCACCGGTCGTGCGTCGGACCCCAGTCGGTGAGGAGCATGGAGCCGGCCGGGAAGAGGTGCCGGCTCAGGAAGCGACGCAGGGTGGGTGCCACGTTCCACGCACCCGTCGACAGGTAGATCATCGGCGCACCGGGATGGTCGCGGCTGAGCTGCTCGAGCAGCACCGCCATCCCGGGCACCGGGGTGCGGGCGTGCTCGTCGAGCACGAAGGAGTTCCATGCGGCGATGAAGGGGCGAGGCAGTGCGGTCACCATGACCGTGTCGTCGACGTCGCACACCACCCCGAACCGCACGTCGTCGTCGACGATGAACACGCTGGCCTCGACGGGCTCCTGACCTTCGACCGACATGGTGAAGGTCTGCCAACCCGCCGGCAGGTCGGCGTCGATCACCGTGTCGA
>JAPSIX010000198.1 GCA_031178475.1 Microbacterium sp.
CCGTGCGCGATCGGTATCTGGGGATCATCGAGCAGCGGTGCATCACCGGGCGCAACGGCGCCGTGTGGCAGCGCGAACAGGTGGCCGCGCGGGAGGCAGCAGGGGAGTCGCGCAGCCAGGCGCTGCACGGCATGCTCGGGGAGTATCTCGAGCGGATGCACACCGGTGAGCCGGTGCACACGTGGTGGGACTGACGGCTTCGGGCCGGCTCAGGGCGAGGTGTGCGCGTCCAGGAAGTCGATGGTCTTGTGCAAAGCCGTCTGCGCGTCGGGCAGGTCCAGATGGAACTGGTACTCGTGCGGCAGTGCCGGTTCGTGCGGGGCGGCCCAGAACAGCGTCGTGACATCCACACCGAGCTCGTCCAGGCGCTGGGCCATCGGGATCGACTGCATCCAGGTGAGCCCATCGCCGTTGCCGCCGGAGATGTAGGTGGCCGGGAAGTCGGCGGTCACCCAGTCGACGGTCGACATGGTGGCACCGCTCCATTCCTCGGCCCACGTGCGCGTGCCGGAGTACGACCACAGCGCTGTCTTGAAGCCCCAGCCGGCGAGGCCGGTGAGCTCGGAGAGCGCTGCCAGGTCGTACACCCCGCAGTTCAGCACGGTCGCTGAGACCTGGTCGGCCTGAAGGGCCGGCTCCACGCCCATGGCGTGGGCGTAGTCGGGACTCGTGATGAGCGTCGCCATCTGGCTGGCCAGCTGTGCGCCCGCGGAGTCGCCGGCGAGCACGATCTGATCCGCGTCGACGTTCAGTTCCTCGGCATGCCGATCGATGTAGGCGAGCGCCTCGTTGAGCTGGTGCACGGCGAGCGGGTAGACACCCTCCGGCCCGATCGTGTAGTTCACCGCGATCGTGGTGTAGCCCTCCGCCGCGAGGATGCGCATGTACGGAGTGATGTTGTCCTTGGTGCCCGAGATCCAGGCGCCGCCGTGGATCCATACGACGGTGGGCAGCGGCTCCTTCGCGGATGCCGGAGTGAAGACGTCCATGGTGGTGTCGGCGCCATCGTCGCCGTATGCGACATCCACCTGTTCGCTGAGCGCGGTGTCGGGTACGTGCTTCTCCATCGCGGCCGCCGTCTCATCACCGTCGCTCATGAAAACGGAGCGAATCAGCAGCGCCGAAGGCCAGGGCGTGATCGAGGAGATGATCGCGATCACCACCACGGCGGCGGCCAGGATGCCCAGTGCCTTCCGCAGTCGATGCCGGCGCGCGTGCGGCTTGCGCGGCGCGCCCTCGGGTGCGTCGTCGTGCTCATGGTCCGTGGTCATGGTCCCCCCATCAGAACGGTACCGGGCGTCGGGCTCACTCGAGGATCTCGGCCGTCTCGGCGAGCCGGATCTGCGGCGGGTACAGCCCCATCACGTGCAGCGCGGCCGCATGGTTCTCGGCGCTCGACCCCGCGCACGCGTCGGTGGCGACGGTCACGTGCGCGCCGGCATCCGCCGCGGCCAGCGCTGTCGAGAGCACGCAGCAGTCGGTCGACACTCCGGCGAGCACGACCTGTGCGCCTCGACCCACGATCGCCTCCAGCTCCGGTCCCCACTTGCCGAACGTGGGCAGATCCAGTGAGGGGAGCTCCGACAGGTGACGCGCGTCGGGAACGAGGTCGAACAGCGGATCGGTCGGCGGGCGGTCGGCGAACGGCCACGCGGCGAAATAGTCGCCCCACGAGGTCGTGCGGTCGGCGGTCGGCATCCATCGCGTCACGAGCACACGCTCGTCGAAGGCGTGCGCGAGACGGCGGATGCGCGTCATCGCCTCGGCGAAGAACGGCGAACCCCACGCGGAGTCGGGCGCAGCGAAGATGTTCTGCGGATCGATGACGACCAGCCAACGGCCGGTCACGCGCTCTCCTCCTGGCGGCGGATCCGGCCCGCCCGTGCGAACCAGGTGACGACGAATGACAGCACGAGGGCGAAGAACACCCCCAGGTTGGCGTACGCCCAGTCACCGTCCTGGCCGCCGACCAGAGGCAGGAAGTAGCCCTGCCAGTTGTTCCACGGTGCGGCTTCGGCGAAGCCGTTGATGACGAAGCCCCACCCGATCACGGAGGCGATGACCATCGTGCCGATCGCGATCCAATCCCACGCGCCGTACCGGCCGTTCGGGTCGAAGAGCGCCCCGTCGTCGTAGTCGCGGCGGCGGCGCAGGATGTCGGCGATGAGGATGCCGGCCCACGACGCCAGCGGAACGCCGAGGGTGATGAGGAAGCTCTGGAACGGGCCGAGGAAGTCGGCCGCGAAGAACACCACGTAGATGGTTCCGAGGGTGAGGATGAGGCCGTCGATTCCCGCCGCGAGCGGGCGCGGGATGCGGATGCCGAGGCTGATCAGCGTGAGGCCCGAGGAGTAGATGCCGAGCACGGCGCCGGAGACCAGGGCGAGCACGGCGGTCAGCAGGAACGGCACGAGCGCCCAGATCGGCAGCAGTTCGGCGAGTGCGCCGATCGGGTCGAGGCTGATCTTCGCGGCCAGCTCGTCGTCGGACCCGGCCAGCAGCAGGCCGAAGACCACCAGGATCACCGGGGCGACGGCGCCGCCGAAGGTGTTCCAGAACACGATCGACCCGTCCGACGCGGTGCGCTTCTGGTAGCGCGACCAGTCGGCGGCGATGTTGATCCAGCCCAGTCCGAACCCGGTCATGACCATCACCAGCGCCCCGACGACCTGTCCGATGCCGCCGGAGGGCATGGACATCACAGCGGCGAAGTCGATCGCCGGGATGGTCAGCGCGACGTACAGGATCGTCACGATGCCGGTCACCCAGGTGAGCACCGACTGCAGCTTCATGATCGTGTGGTAGCCGAGCACCGATGCGGTGACGATCAGCGCGGCCACGATGAGGGTGGCGACGATCAGCAGAGCGATGCTGCTGCCGTCCCCGCCGAGCTGCGTGATGATGGTCGCGGTCGCGAGCACCGCCATGATCGCGAGGAACGTCTCCCAGCCGATCGAGGTCAGCCACGACACCACGCCGGGCACCTTCTGCCCGTGTACGCCGAACGCGGCGCGCGAGAGCACCATGGTGGGGGCGGAGCCGCGTTTGCCGGCGATCGCGATGAGCCCGCAGAGCAGGAACGACACGACGATGCCGACGACCGACACCAGCGTCGCCTGCCAGAACGAGATGCCGAAGCCGAGGACGAACGAGCCGTAGCTCATGCCGAACACCGACACGTTCGCCGCGAACCACGGCCAGAACAGATCGCGCGGCTTGGCGGTGCGGTCGGATTCGGGAACGATCTCGATGCCGGTCCGCTCGATGAGAGCGGGTGCGGCGCGCTGATCTGTCGCAGTCACGGGGGCCTCCGGAGGGTCGCGGGGTGACGTCATGCTCATCCTGGCACCGCGATGCGCTCATGCGTCAGAAGCGACGCCGAATCGACGTTCGATCGTCGCCCGGATGTCAGATGCCCTCAGCCGGCGAAGAAGGCGCGCGCGACGCGGGAGAGATCGTAGAGGTCGCTGACCCCGGCCAGCTCGCGGGCGGAGTGCATCGACAGGATCGGGATGCCGACGTCGACGGTGCGGATGCCGAGGCGCGTCGCGGTGAGCGGGCCGATGGTCGAGCCGCAGGGGACGGTGTTGTTCGACACGAACTCCTGCG
>JAPSIX010000199.1 GCA_031178475.1 Microbacterium sp.
CGGGATCGCGGCAGCCCGGCTCGACGCGGGCAGCACGGTGCACCGAATCGCAACCGACGGCCGCTCGGTCAAGGATATTGCGGCCGAGGTGCTCACCTCAGCCGGATGGATGGGTCGCGGCGGTCCGGTCGCTGGCTGACCGGTCGCGCGAATGAGCGGGCGTCAGCGCCCGCCGGGCGGACCGACGATGAGCAGGATGCTGAAGATCACCGCGACCGCGACGAGGATGAGCAGGCCGAGAACCCACGGGCGGTGCAGGAGCCAGCGCATCGTGCGGTCGCACCAGACCCCGTCGCGGGGGTCGTCGGTCTCGTCGAGACGCCACTCGCCGGCGAGCCGTGCGGTGCGGTGCAGCCAGATCTCGGCCGGGACGGTTGCGTACGGCACCACCGCGCTGACCACCGCGATCACGGCGGCCCCGGGCTTCCAGCGCTGGTGGAACGCGAGAAGCACAGCGGTCGCACCGTAGGCGAGGAAGACGAAGCCGTGGATGCCGCCGGCGACCGTGACGAGCATGGCCGACTGCCCGACGGCCCGGGCGATCAGGGCGGAGATCAGCAGCGTCCAGGTGATCGCCTCCGCGATCGCGAGGACGCGGAAAAGGCGGGCTGGGGTGCGGAACATCGTTCTCCTCGGGTCCCGACCAGCCTATGCAGGCCGCCCGAACCCGTGAAAACGTCCGCTGGTGCACTCAGAACGGCGCGAACTCGCATGCCGGGACGGCCGCCCACAGATCCTCTCGACCTGGCGGTCCGAGATCGGCCCGGCGGAACGAGACGGTGTTCTGTGGCGGTGGATGATCGATGTACACCCGCCCGGTGGGACTCGTCCATTTCAACCGGCCCGCGCCGATCTGCTCGACGTGCCACGGCGAGTGGTGTTTGAGCACATGATGCCGTCGGCAGAAGTCGGCGAGATTGTGCTCGCACGTGGCGCCACCGGTGGAGGCGGCCTCGTTGTGGTCGAGATCGCACTCCTTTGCGGGCCTGCCGCACGTGACGAAGCGGCATCGCTGATCTCGCGCCTTGAGATGGCGTCGCAGACGTGCCGACGGCCGGTAGCGGTCGACGGCCAGCATGGCGCCTGTGATCGGATGGGTGAGCACGCGCTCCCACGCGGATGCCGCACCCGCGAGGCGCCGGGCGACGTCGAGGGTTATCGGGACGCTGCCATCGAGTTCAGCCGCGGGCAGCCGCCCGCCGGGGAGATCCGGCGTGAACTCTGTCCCAGCCAGGGCAGCGCTGTCGAGTCCCATGAGCGTGAACACCGGCACCGTCACCTCGACGTGCGCCGTGATGCGACTGAGCAGCCCGTCGGGAGTGTCGTGGCCTGACGGTGCGCCAGTCAGCACGAGGTCGGTGAGCAGGTCGGCGCGCAGCTGCGCGACGGTGCGCTCATCAGGCACGAACACCTGCTGCTCGGTCAGCTCCGCCGCAACCGTATCGGAACGGCTCCCGTGCGCCGCATCCGCCGCGGGCCCGGAGGCGGAGCCGTCGAAGACGACCGGTGCCGACTCACCGGCATCCGCTTCTTCGTCGCGGATGATGACCGCTCCCGCCGCACGCGCCTCAGCGGTCTCGCGGACGTTGTGCTTCTTCAGTGCGACGGCCATTCCGGTGAGGCGATCCAGCATGCCGTGGGCTGTCTCCGAGGGGAAGATGCCCTCGAGCTTCGAGACGCCGTCTTCGAGATCCTTGAGCCAGACGCCGCGCTTCTTCGTCGCCGTACGGTGACGCTCATCGATGCTCACGGGCTGGTACTGCTCGGCGAGCCGACGAGCGATCGGCCGGAGCCGGTTCGGCGATTCGTCGTCGGCGAACTCGAGCACTCGCTCGGCGTACGCGGCTCGGTCGAACGGGTCTTCCAGATGACTTCCGGCGTCGACGATCACCCGGGCGTGACCGGCGCTGATGCGCCCGGAGCCCTGCGCCGCCCACACCTGCGGGAACCGGTTCACGACCCAGTCCGCATCCGCCATACGCCGCTGCACGGTGCGGTCGCTCACCCTCAGCGCGGCAGCGAGCTCAGCCGCGACTGTACGCGCAGTGAGCTCTGCGGCATCCACTCCTCCGCCCTCTTCGGCGATGCTCATGGCGAGCCGCGAGGCGAGTGCCAGCATTCCGTCGCGCGCGGCCAGCACTCCACTCAGCGTCTGCTCGATCGCCTGCACCGACGAGACGATCTCGTCGAGCAGTGCGACCTGCGAGTCGCTGGCATCGAGCAGAGCTTCCATGGTTCCAGTACACCAGGGGCCACCGACACTCGAACCTCTGGCCGACTGGAGTCACTCGTTCCGGATGCGCGCGGCGAGCAGGCAGACCAGTTCGTACACCACATGGCTCGCGGCAACGCCGGTCATCTGCGCGTGATCGTACGGGGGCGCCACCTCGACCACATCCGCTCCGACGATGTCGTGCTCGCCGAGCGCGCGGAGGATCCGCAGCAGCTCGCGGCTGGTGAGGCCGCCGGCCTCGGGCGTGCCCGTGCCGGGTGCGTGCGCCGGATCGAGCACGTCGATGTCGATCGAGATGTACAGGGGTCTGTCACCAATGCGGTTCCGCACCCGCTCGATCGCGGCCTCGACTCCGTGCTCCTCGATGTACTCGCTGGAGACGATCGAGAAGCCGAGGCGTTCGTCGTCGTCCAGGTCCTGCTTCGAGTACAGCGGCCCGCGGGTGCCGACATGGCAGCTGGCCGTGAGGTCGATGAGCCCCTCTTCGCTCGCGCGGCGGAACGGCGTGCCGTGCGTGACGGGAGCTCCGAAGTAGGTGTCCCAGGTGTCCAGGTGCGCATCGAAGTGCAGCACGGCGACCGGACCGTGCTTGGCGGCCACCGCACGCAGCAGCGGCAGCGCGATCGTGTGGTCACCGCCGATCGTGACGATCCGCTCCACCTTCTCGCCCAGCTCGCGCGCGGCCTTCTCGATCCCGTCGACCGCCTCGGTCAGGCTGAACGGGTTCGCCGGGATGTCGCCCGCGTCCACCACCTGCGCGATCGCGAACGGCGACACGTCCTGCGCGGGGTTGTACGGCCGCAGCAGCCGCGACGACTCGCGCACGTGCGACGGGCCGAAGCGGGCACCCGGCCGGTAGCTCACGCCGGAATCGAACGGGATGCCGACGACGGCGATGTCCGCGTGCTCCACGTCCTCGATTCGCGGCAGCCGCGCGAAGGTCGCGATCCCGGCGTACCGGGGGAAGACGGAGGCGTCGATCGGGCCCACATTGTCAGTCATGTCGTTCCTTCCCTCTGCGGGACGTGCACCAGTTGCACGTCGCGCGCGCGTCGAGGTGAATCGGATGCTACGACCGTTCGACCTCGGGAGCAAGCACAGAACACGCGCACCGACGTCATGGGACTGGAGTTCTGCGCAGTTGTGGCGGCAGAATGGCGGCCGGTGTTTCCCCCGCCGCCCCGCTTGCTCAGATTCTGTTTCACGCGCTGAGCCAACCCGGGAAACTGAGCAGATCGGAGCAGAACGTGGAATTCGACGCGGAACTCGTCCGCACCCTGCAGCAGGACGGCAGGGCCAGCATCCGCTCGATCGCGGCTCGGCTGGGA
>JAPSIX010000200.1 GCA_031178475.1 Microbacterium sp.
TCGACTACAAGTACAACAACGAGATCCTGCCGATGGCGCAGCGCCCGCACCCGTACGAGTACGAGCTGTACTACGGCGTCTGAACCTGCCGCCTCGCCGAGAAATCACTTTCCGCACGAGACATCACGTCAGAGCGTGAGTCTCGCGCGGGAAGTGGTTTCTCGCGTATGGCGCAGGATCTGCCGGCATCCGTCTTCACGAGGAGCGCCCCACGACGTCCTCCGAGCGGTCATAGGCTCGCCTGGAATCAGCTCTCGGCGTCGATCCGGTCGAGCAGGTCCTTGAACCCCTCCTTGATTTCGTCGTGGTCGTACTGGCCGGCGCGGCTCTCTGCGGAGATCACGGCGCAGCGGTGCAGCCGGCGGAAGTCACCATAGGGGAACTTGTAGCGGCCCTTGGTGCCCTCCGTCGCCTCGGTGTCCTCACCGAGGTGCCATCTGGCGAACGCCGCCATCCCATGCTCATCGATGAACTCGTTCTCCCTATCCGTGCTCGGCGCGTGCTCGCTCCAGTCATCACGCTCGTCGCGCTCGATCTTGCCGTCGCGGATGAGACCTCGCGCGTGTGCGAGGGCATCCTTGTTCAGTCTCACGGTCATCCAGTGCTCCTTTCGGGTCGACCTTTCTCGGCGTCAGCCGCGTGGTGCGCCTCGCTGGCCGCCCAGGAGGCGAGCAGCCGCATCCGCTCGGCCGAGGGCGAGCCGGGTTCGGCGCCGTATATCGTGATCGTCAGTCCCGGTTCGGACTCCATCTCCATCCCCTCGTAGGCGAGCGTGATCTCGCCGACCACCGGATGCCGGAAGGTCTTGATCCCGCTGCCGTGGTGGCGGACGTTGTGCGCGGCCCAGAGCCGGCGGAACGCGGTGCTGCGGGTGCTCAGTTCGCCGATCAGGTCGTGCAGGTCTTTGTTGTGCGGGTCACGTCCGGCCTCGGTGCGCAGGATGGCGACGGTCACGTCCGCGGCCATATCCCAGTACGGGTAGAAGTCCCGAGCCCGGTCGTCGAGGAACGTGAAGCGGGCGATGTTCGGCGGCTGAGCCGGCGTGTCGAACACGTCCCGATAGAAGGCGCGGGCGAGATCGTTCGCGGCGAGAACGTCCAGCCGACCGTTGCGCACGAATGCGGGACCTTCGGTGACGGCATCCAGTACCCACTGCAAACTGGTGTGCGGTGTCCAGGACTTCGCGCTGCGCCTCCGGGGCGGACGCGCTACGGGGCTCGCGGCGTGCGCGAGATGGAACAGGTGAGCACGCTCGGCATCATCCAGCCGCAGCGCCCTCGCGAGAGCGTCGAGGATCTCCGGTGAGGCGCCGCTGATCGCGCCGCGTTCGAGCTTCGTGTAGTACTCGACGCTCACTCCGGCCAGCGCTGCCACTTCGCTGCGCCGCAGACCCTCCACGCGCCGGTTCGACCCCGCTGGCAGACCGACCTCGTCCGGGGTGAAACGCGCCCGCCGGGAAGTCAGGAACGCCCGCACTTCCGCTCGATTGTCCATGAACCAAAACTACGTCCGTCCGACCGACACAGGGAGGCCCTGCGCGTACCAGTCTTGAGAGAGTCTGCCGCTCACGCGCGCGGAGTGGTTGATTTGCTGTGCAGCACCCATTCGAGCAGGGAGGTTCAATCATGCGAGCTGTCATCATGCATGCGCCCGGCGATGTCCGCGTCGAGGACGTCGAGAGGCCCACGATCGTCGAGCCGACGGATGCCGTAATCCGGGTGACCGCGGCTTGCATCTGCGGCTCCGATCTATGGCCATACCGTGGGGCTGAGCCCCTCAGCAGACCAACGCGAATGGGCCACGAGTACATCGGCGTCGTCGACCAGGTGGGGGCCGGGGTGCGCGACCTGCAGGTCGGTGACTTCGTGGTCGGCTCGTTCGTGGCATCCGACAACACCTGCGAGATCTGCCGGGCGGGGTATCAGTCGCGGTGCGTGCACCAGGTGATGATGGGATCGGTAGGCACCCAGGCCGATTACGCCCGCATCCCGCTCGCCGACGGGACGCTCGTGAAGGTTACCGGTGACCCCACCGCGGCGCAGACCCGCAGTCTCCTCGCGGCGTCCGACGTGCTGGGAACCGGGTGGTTCGCCGCGGTCGCGGCCGAGGCGGGCCCCGGAAAGACTGTCGCCGTGGTGGGCGACGGTGCTGTCGGCCTGCTCGGTATTCTCGCCGCTCGCCGACTGGGCGCCGAACGGGTCATCGCGATGTCGCGCCATGCGAACCGCCAAGCGCTGGCGCGGCGGTTCGGTGCGACCGACGTCATCGAAGAGCGCGGCGACCCCGGCGTGGAGCGCATCAAGGAGCTCACGAACGGCTACGGCGCACACAGCACCATCGAGGCGGTGGGAACCCAGGAGGCGATGCTGCAGGCCGTCCATGCCACGCGTCCAGGTGGGCACGTCGGGTTCGTCGGCGTCTCGCACGGCGTCGAGCTCGACGGACTGGAACTGTTCTTCTCCAGCGTGCATCTGCACGGCGGTCCTGCGCCCGTGCGCCGGTTCCTGCCCGAGCTCGTCGAACTGATCATGACCGATCAGATCGACCCGGGTGCGGTGTTCGACCTCGAACTGCCGATCGAGGACGCCGCGGAGGGTTACCGGGCGATGGACGAGCGCCGCGCCACCAAAGTGCTCCTCACCCTCTGAGAACGATGAGGAACTGGTTCACCGGCCACCTCGCACGTGCTCAGCAGAGCACCCGCACCGCCCCCGGCTGGATCCGCACCTCCAACATCGAGACCTCGCCGGCCTCCTCGCCATCGATCTCGAACGGGACAGCGATGTCAAGGGATACCCGGAGGTTCTCCGCGGTCAGATGCCGTGCGTGATCCGTGCTCACCGCTTCGTCGGAGCCGCCTCCGAGCTTGCGCAGCAGACCGTTGTCCCAGACGACAGAGCGCAGCGTCTGCATCCACTGCAGGGCGTTCTCGGCGCTGACGAGCAGCAGGTCGAGCCGTCCGTCGTCGGGTTGTGCGTCGGGCAGCAGTGTCACGCCGCCCTGGATCATTCCGCAGTTGCCGATCAGCAGCGTGTGTCCGGACGATCGCTCCAACTCTCCCCCGTCGACCGTCAGGTCGAACTCGACGGTCTCCGAGGCGGTGACGGCCCGCCCCATCGCCTCGACGTAGGCGAGCCAGCCGGCCCGGTCCTTGAGGCCGTCGTCGGTCTCGGCCAGCATGTGCGCGTCGAGACCGAAGCCGATCATCACGAGGAAGCCGGTCTCGACATCCTGCTCGTCGACCCGCACCCAGCCCATGTCGATGCTCTTCGTCTGACCCGCTGCGATCACGGCCAACGCCGCGGCCATATCGCCCAGCGGGATGCCGAGGTTGCGGGCCAGCAGGTTGCCTGTGCCCTGCGGGACGATGCCGAGCGCCGGCGAGCCCTTGCCCTGCGCCGGTGCGGAGGAGACGACCTCGGCGACCGTGCGGACCGTGCCGTCGCCGCCCACCGCGATGACGGTCTCGCATCCAGCCAGCACGGCTTCCGCAGCCATGGCGCGCCCGGGATCCTTGGCCCGGGTCTCCCACCACATCACCTCGATGTCGTCGTCG
>JAPSIX010000039.1 GCA_031178475.1 Microbacterium sp.
TCCAGCCCGAGGCGGACGGACTCGTGGTCGTCGATGAGGGCGACGGTGCTCATGGCGTCAGCCTAGCGACTGCGACGGCCGGCGCCGGGTGCCCTGCTCGCACCGCTTCAGCGGGTGAGCAGGGCGACGGTCTCGAAGTGGTGCGAGTGCGGGAACAGATCGAACGCACGAAGCGACGCGGCCTGCCATCCGTGCGCACGGAAAGTGCCGAGATCGCGCGCCAGCGCGACCGGGTCGCATGCGACGTACACGATCGCCTCGGGGTCGAGCCCGACGACGCCGTCGACGACCGCGCGGCCCGCGCCGGACCGCGGCGGGTCGAGCACGACGGCCCCCGCTCTCGTGCCTTCGGGCAGTCGCTGCAGGAACCGGTCTACCCGCGCGGTCACCGCCTGCACGTCGTGATCCGCGAGGTTGTGCGCCGCATGTTCTGTCGCGCGCCGGTCGGACTCGACCGTGACGATGTCGGTGGCGCCCTGACCTGCGAGAGTGGAGGCGAACAGGCCGACACCCCCGTAGAGGTCGAAATGCGTGGCGTCCGGGTCGACCCTGCCTGCGAGGGCGTCACGCACGGCGCCGTCGAGCGTCGCGGCGGCCCGCGGATGCACCTGCCAGAACCCGCCGGCGTCGAGACGGAATTCGCGGTCGCCGACCCGTTCGAACACGGTCTCAGGTGCCGGCCGGCGCGATCCGTCGGGGCGCACGAGGGTGCGCACCCGCCCGTCGCCCGGCTCGACCAGGTCGACACGACCCGCGCGCAAGCCCGTCAGCCGCAGTGCGGCTTCGGCGACCGCCGGGCGCGCGAGCGGATGCGACGACACCCCGATCACCCGATGGCTGCGCGCCGCGTACGGGCCGATCCGGCCGGCATCGTCGATGTGCAGCGCGAGCCGCGTGCGCCAGCCGGTTCCGTCCGACGAAGGGTCGACCGCCTCCACCTCGGGGGCCGCGAGGCCGGCGCCGGCGAACTTGTCCAGCGCCTCCTGCAGCACACGCCGCTTGAGCAGGCGCTGCTCGGGCAATGCGATGTGCCCGAGGTCGGCACCCCCGGCCCGGTCCTCGGGGAGCCGGTCGACGTCTGCCTCGCGCCAGATGTGGCGCCGACGGTGCGGTGAGGCCTCCAGCACCTCGAGGGTCTCGGCGCGCCAGAAGCTGCGCGTGTCGGCATCCGGAGCCGTCGGAGGATCCACGAGCCGGGCCCGCACCCGTTCGCCGGGGATGGCATCCGAGACGAACACGACACGCCCCTCGTGCCGGGCGATGAACGTGCCGCCGTGCGCGATGCCGGTGATGTCGAGGTCGAGCGTGTGATCCGCAGAGGTCATCCTGCCAGGATCCCACACCGGTTAGCGTGGATCCCATGCGCGTGTGCCTGGCCTCCACCTCCCCCGCCCGCCTCATGCTGCTGCGGCAGGCGGGTATCGAGCCCCTCATCGTCGCCCCCGAGGTCGACGAGGATGCCGTCGCCGCGGCGGCGGAAGCAGAGCTCGGCGTCCTCTCGCCCTCCGCCCTCGTGCTGCTGCTGGCCAGGGCAAAGGCGGCGGACGTGGTGCGGCGGATGCAGGACGAGCAGCCTGACTTCGACGGGATCGTCATCGGGGGCGATTCGATGTTCGCCCTGGACGGCGAGGTGTATGGAAAGCCGTACACGCCGGAGGCTGCGCGAGAGCGCTGGGAGCGGATGCGCGGCGCGACCGGCATCCTGCACTCGGGTCATTCCGTGCACCGTTTGCGTCCCGGCGCCGAAGCAGTGGAGACGTCGGGGGTCGCCGAGGCGAGCGTCACCTTCGCCTCGGACGTGACGGATGCCGAGCTGGACGCCTACATCGCCACCGGCGAGCCGCTGCACGTGGCCGGGGCGTTCACCGTGGACAGCCTCGGCGGGGCGTTCATCACCCGCGTCGACGGTGACCCGTCCACCGTGGTGGGGATGTCACTGTCGACGCTGCGGACGCTGGTCGGCGAGCTGGGCGTGACGTGGACGCAGCTGTGGACCAGTGCGCCGGCGCAGTGACCTGTCGACCACAGAATCGGCGAATTCTTGTGCGGGGTCGTCAAAGCGATCGGCCCTGCACTCGCTAGGCTGACAACCATGCCTGATATCGCCAAGGTGCTCATCGCGAACCGCGGCGAGATCGCCGTACGCATCATCCGCGCCGCCCGGGACTCCGCAATCGCCTCCGTCGCCGTGTACGCGGATCAGGACCGGGATGCCATGCACGCGCGCCTCGCGGATGAGGCGTACGCGCTGGACGGCACCACCAGTGCCGACACATACCTGCAGATCGACAAGATCCTCTCCGTCGCGCGTCGCTCCGGCGCCGACGCGGTGCACCCCGGCTACGGCTTCCTCGCCGAGAACGCGGAGTTCGCCCGTGCTGTGATCGGCGCGGGGATGACGTGGATCGGTCCCTCCCCCGAGGCCATCGAGGCGCTCGGCGACAAGGTGACCGCCCGGCACGTGGCAGAGAAGGTCGGCGCTCCCCTCGCCCCAGGCACGCCCGGCCCCGTCGACTCGGCCGACGAGGTCGTCGCCTTTGCGAAGGAGTTCGGGCTGCCGATCGCCATCAAGGCCGCCTACGGCGGCGGCGGACGAGGCCTGAAGGTCGCCCGCGAGCTGGACGAGGTCGCCGAGCTCTTCGAATCGGCGACCCGTGAAGCGGTGGCGGCGTTCGGTCGCGGCGAATGCTTCGTCGAGAAGTACCTCGACAAGCCGCGTCACGTCGAGACCCAGTGCCTGGCGGATGCCGCCGGCAACGTGGTCGTCATCTCGACCCGCGACTGCTCGCTGCAGCGCCGTCATCAGAAGCTGGTCGAGGAGGCGCCGGCGCCGTTCCTCACGCAGGAGCAGAACCGCGCGCTCTACGAGGCGTCGAAGGCCATCCTCAAGGAGGTCGGCTACGTCGGCGCCGGCACCTGCGAGTTCCTCATCGGCGCCGACGGCACCGTGTCGTTCCTCGAGGTCAACACGCGACTGCAGGTGGAGCACCCCGTCTCGGAGGAGGTCACGGGCATCGACCTGGTCCGGGAGCAGTTCCGCATCGCCGCCGGCGGCACGCTCGACTACGATGACCCGGCCCCCGTCGGCCACTCCATCGAGTTCCGCATCAACGGCGAGGATCCCGGCCGTGGGTTTCTTCCCCAGCCCGGCCCGATCCACGTGTTCAAGACCTTCGGCGGCCCCGGGGTGCGCCTCGACTCGGGGGTGACCGCCGGAGACAGCGTCTCGGGTGCGTTCGACTCGCTGCTGGCGAAGATCATCGTCACCGGCAAGGACCGCGCCGAGGCGCTCGAGCGCTCACGCAGGGCGCTCGACGAGTTCGAGGTCGCCGGGCTCCCCACCGTGCTGCCGTTTCACCGCAAGGTGGTGCGCGACCCCGCCTTCACCGCCGAGAATGGCGAGTTCGGCGTGTACACGCGCTGGATCGAGACCGAGTTCGCGAACGACATCCCTGCGTGGGACGGCGAGCTGGAAGCACCCGAGCCCGGGCCGGCGCGTCACACCGTCGTCGTCGAGGTCGGCGGCAAGCGCCTCGAGGTGAGCCTGCCGGACCGCGTGGCCGGTCCGGTCGCGAACGCCGCCGGACGCCCGGTCGCCGTGCCCCCGTCGCGGCGCAGCCATGCGACGACGGCGAACGCCGGCGCGGCGGGCGACGCGGTGAAGTCGCCCATGCAGGCGACCATCGTCAAGGTCGCCGTCGAAGAGGGTCAGCAGGTCGTCAAGGGCGACCTCGTCGTCGTGCTCGAGGCGATGAAGATGGAGCAGCCGCTGCAGGCTCACAAAGACGGCGTCATCGGCGGCATCAACGCTCAGCCCGGCGCGACGGTGGCCGCCGGCCACCAGCTCCTCACCATCTCCTGACCCTTCGACGGGCTCAGGGACCACCCTTCGACGGGCTCAGGGACCCCGCTAAGAGGTGACCACTTGGTGCATCGCCCGGGTGGCATCCGTGATGCTCGTCGACAGCGAGGGATAGGCGGCGAAGACGCGCGACACCTGGTCGACGGTGAGCCGGCGCTCGACGGCGACGGCGATCGGGTAGATCAGCTCCGACGCCTTCGGCGCGACGATCACGCCGCCGATCACCGTGCCTGAGCCCTTGCGGGCGATGATCTTCACGAAGCCGTCCTTGATGCCCATCATCTTCGCGCGCGGGTTCGCCGCCAGCGGGAGCTTGTACACGACGCCGTCGGCGATGCCGTTCTCGACGTCATGCTCCGAGTAGCCGACCGTCGCGATCTCGGGCGCCGTGAAGATGTTCGCGGCGATCTTGCGCTGCTCGAGCGGGATCACGATGTCGCCGAGCGCGTGGAACACCGCCGTGCGCCCCTGCATGGCCGCGACGGACGCCAGCGGGAAGAAGTTCGTGCAGTCGCCGACCGCGTACACGTTCGGCACCGACGTGCGTGCGACACGGTTGACGCGCACGTGACCGGATTCGGTCAGCTCGATTCCGGCCTCCTCGAGGCCGATGCCTGCCGTGTTCGGGATCGACCCGACCGCCATCAGGCAGTGGCTGCCCTCGATGGTGCGTCCATCGGCGAGTGTCACCTGCACACCAGCGTCGGTGCGCTCGACCTTCTCGGCGCGCGCCTTGGAGAGAACCTGCATGCCCCCTCGGGTGAAGACGCTCTCCAGAACCTTCGCGGCGTCCTTGTCCTCACCGGGAAGCACCTGATCGCGGCTGGAAACCAGCGTCACGTTCGCGCCGAGGTTCATGTAGGCCGACGCGAACTCCGCGCCGGTGACCCCCGAGCCGACCACGATGAGATGCTCGGGAAGCGCCTTCATGTCGTACAGCTGCGTCCAGGTGAGGATGCGCTCGCCATCGGGCTGCGCCGACGGCAGCTCGCGAGGGGAGGTGCCCACGGCGACCACCAGCGTGTCCGCCTCCACCCGATCGAAATCCGTGCCGCCGGGCGCCGTCGAGACGATGATGGCGTTCGCGCCCTCGAGCCGGCCGTGGCCGGAGAGGATGCGCACGCCCGCGTCGAGCAGAGCCGTGCGCATGTCCTCGGACTGCTGCCCGGCCAGAGCCACGAGCCGCTTGTTGACGGCGGCGAGGTTGATGGCGATCTCAGGCTTGAGCGGCTTGCCGTCGCCGCCCTTGGCGTAGAACTGCACCCCGAGGTCGCTCGCCTCGGAGATCGCCACTGCTGCGTCGGCCGTGGCGATCAGGCTCTTCGACGGCACCACATCGGTCAGCACGGCCGATCCGCCGACGCCCACCCTCTCCACCAGCGTCACCTCCGCACCGAGCTGCGCAGCGGCCAGTGCCGCCTCGTAACCGCCGGGGCCGCCGCCGAGGACGGCGACGCTCTGCCTGTTCGCGAAGGGAGTCTGAGACATGGATTCCATTCTTCCGCAATCATGGCTGCGAGGCCTGCACGTTCATAGAGTGGTGTCATGCCTGAGACATCCGCCAACCCCCTGGACGACCCGAACGCGAACCCGTTCGAGGTCGCCGCCGCAGCCGCCGCCGATATCGCGCGGCTGACCGGTATCGACCACCACGACATCGCCCTCACCCTCGGCTCCGGCTGGGGCAAGGCCGCCGAGCTGATCGGCGAGACCGTCGCCACGATCCCGGCCACCGAGGTCACCGGCTTCTCCAAGCCGGCGCTCGAGGGCCACGTCGGCACGCTGCGCAGCATCCGCACCCCGCAGGGGAAGAACGTGCTCGTCATCGGCGCACGCACGCACTACTACGAGGGTCACGGCGTCCGCCGGGTCGTGCACAGCGTCCGCACCGCTGCTGCGACGGGAGCGTCGATCATGGTGCTCACGAACGGCGCCGGCGGCGTCCGCGAGACGTGGAAGCCCGGCCAGCCGGTGCTGATCAGCGACCACATCAACCTCACCGCGGACTCCCCGCTCGAAGGCGCGACCTTCATCGACCTCACCGACCTGTACGCGAAGCGCCTGCGTGACATCGCGCGCAGCATCGACCCGACGCTCGACGAGGGCGTGTACACGCAGTTCCGCGGGCCGCACTACGAGACCCCCGCCGAGGTGCAGATGGCGAAGGCCATCGGCGGACACATCGTCGGCATGTCCACCGCGCTCGAGGCGATCGCGGCGCGAGAGGCCGGCATGGAGGTCTTGGGCTTCTCCCTCATCACGAACCTCGCCGCCGGCATCCAGCAGACCCCGCTCAGCCACGCCGAGGTGATCGAGGCGGGGCGTGAGGCGGAGCCGGTGATCTCTGCGCTGCTGGCCCGTGTGATCGAGGCGCTGTGAGCGACCGGCTGACGCAGGCGCGCGCCTGGCTGCGACAGGACCCCGATCCGGAGACGCGGGACGAGCTCGCCGGGATCATCACCCGGGCGGCCGCCGGAGAGCAGGCGGCGATCACCGAGCTGGATGACCGGTTCCGCACCCGGCTCGCCTTCGGCACGGCCGGTCTGCGCGGAGCGCTCGGCGCCGGCAGCAACCGCATGAACCGCGTGCTCGTCGCGCAGGCGGCGGCGGGCTTCGCCGCCTACCTGACGCAGCGGGCGGCCCCCGGAACGCAGCCTTGCGTGGTGGTCGGGTACGACGGGCGCCGCAACTCCCGCCGGTTCGCCCTCGACTCCGCCGAGCTGTTCTCCGGCGCGGGTCTGCGCGCCATCCTGCTCCCCCGGATGCTGCCGACTCCCGTGCTCGCGTTCGCGGTGCGTCACTTCGGGGCGGACGCGGGCGTGATGGTCACTGCCAGCCACAACCCGCCGAACGACAACGGCTACAAGGTCTACCTCGGCGGCGCCGATGGCGGCTCCCAGATCGTCTCTCCCGCGGATGCCGAGATCGCCGGGCACATTCAGGGGGTGGCGGATGCCGGTGACGTCGGTCTGCTGCCCCGTTCGGGCGCGTACGAGACCGCCGGCGAAGAGGTCGTCGACGCGTACATCGCCGCCACCGCCGCGGTGGCACCCGCGCCGCTCGGCGTGCAGGAGATGCGCTGGGTGTACACCGCGATGCACGGCGTCGGATGGGAGACGTTCTCGCGCGTCGTGAAGAGCGCCGGCTACCCGGCACCGCGCGTGGTCGAGGAGCAGCGCGACCCCGACCCGACGTTCCGCACGGTCTCGTTCCCCAACCCGGAGGAGCCGGGGGCGATGGATCTCGCCTTCGCGCGTGCCCGCACGGCCGACGCGGAGTTCGTGCTCGCGCACGACCCCGACGCCGACCGTCTCGCCGTCGCCGTTCCCGACGAGGGCGTGGAAGGCGGCTGGCGCCGCCTGACCGGCAATGAGGTGGGGCTGCTGTTCGGGTGGCGGGCGGCGCGCGCTGCGCAGGGCAGCACGGACGCATCGCTCGCGTGCTCCCTGGTCTCCTCCCCTGGGCTGGGCGCGGTCGCCGAGCGCTACGGACTCGCCTTCCACGAGACACTCACCGGTTTCAAGTGGATCTCCCGCGCGCCGGGAATGGTCTACGGATACGAGGAGGCGCTCGGGTACCTGGTGAACCCGGAGACCGTGCGCGACAAGGACGGCATCTCCGCCGCCGTCGCCATGCTCGGACTGGCAGCCGACGCCCGACTGCGCGGCACGAGTATCGCCGGGCTGCTCGATGAGCTCGGCGACGAGATCGGGCACTTCGCCAGCGGCCAGGTCTCGGTGCGCGTCGATGACATCTCGGTGATCCCCCGCCTGATGGCTTCCCTGCGCGCGCAGCCGCCCGCGGCGTTCGGCGAGCGCTCGGTCGCCGCCGCGGAGGATCTCGCCGCCGGCACCGGCGAGGTGCCGACCGGCGATGTGCTGCGCTACCGCCTTGCCGACGGCTCGCGCGTGATCGTGCGCCCCAGCGGCACCGAGCCGAAGCTGAAGGTCTACATCGACGCCCGTGCCGACTCGAAGGAGAACGCGCGCGCCGCCGTCGCCGAGCTGGAGGAGGCGGTGCGGAGAATCCTCGCCGGGCGCGACTGACGCGCGCTCATACGCGCCGGGCGCACAGCACGCGATCGAGCAGCGGATGCAGGTGGCGGGTGCCGAGCACCCCTGCGGCCGTGCGGGTCCCGTGTGCGAGCGCCTCGTCGAGTCCGGCGCCGTGCAGGGTGGCATCCAGCACTCCGGCGAAGAAAGCGTCTCCCGCGCCGTTCGTGTCGACCACCTCGGTGGGGATCGCGGCCACATCGTGCCGGGTCCCCGCCGCATCGACGGCGAACGCGCCGTCGGCGCCGCGCGTGCACAACGCCAGGGAGGCGCCGCGGGCGACACACATGCGGAGGAAGGCCTCGGGGTCGGCCAGCCGGTCGGCGCTGCACAGCACCACGTCGGCGGCGCGCAGGAAGGGCCTGTGGAACTCCTGCTCACCGTCGTAGTCGTGCAGATCCACCCAGACGGGCCGGCCGGAAGCGCGCGCCGCGGGAAGCAGGCGAAGCCCCTCTGCCGACAGATCGATGACGATCGCGTCGGCGTCCGCGAATCCGGGGTCTTCGGCCGCGCCACCGCCGTCATCGGCCGGCTCGGGGCTGGCCAGGTAGAGCGAGACGCGTTCACCGGCGGGCGTCATCAGGTTGAGATGACGTTCCGAGGCGTGCGCCGGGCGCAGCGCCGACGGGTCCACCCCGGCGCCGCGGAGCGCGCCACGGATGCGACGGCCTTCGGCATCCGCTCCGACCAGCGCACGCAGGCGCACGTCGTGTCCGAGCGCGGTGAGGCTGAGTGCCTTGCCGGCGCTGGTGCCGCCGAGCGTCTGCCAGTCGGCGCTCGCGAACTGCATGTGCGGTACCGGCTCGGGAAGCCGGTCGAGGAGCACCATGGTGTTCCAGGAGACCGCACCGACGATGACGATGCGCGACATGTCGTGCGGGTGCTACCGGCGGCCGGCTGCGTCGAAGCCCTCGGCGATCATCTCGACCAGCTCCTCGCGCTCTTCGACCGGCAGGAACGCGGCGGAGGCGGCGTTGAACTGGAATGCCTCCAGGTCGTCGAGGTCGTAGCCGAAGGCGTCGACGAGCAGCGTGAGCTCGCGGGTGAGCGAGGTGCCGCTCGCGGTGCGGTTGTCGACGTTGACGGTCACGGCGAAACCGAGCTGATACAGCAGATCGAACGGGTGGTCGGCGAGCTCGTCGCCCCATTGCGCGATCGCACCGGTCTGCAGGTTGGACGACGGCGAGAGCTCCAGGGGGATCTCGCGGTCGCGCACCCAACGCGCGAGATCGCCGAACTGCACCTGCACCTCGTCGCCCTCCCGATCGATGATCTGCAGGTCCTCGGCGATGCGCACGCCGTGGCCGAGGCGCAGCGCACGCCCGTCGATCAGCGCCGAACGGATGGATGCGGGACCGGCGGCCTCTCCGGCGTGCACGGTCACCGGGAAGAACTCCTGGGCCAGATAGTCGAAGGCGGCGCGGTGCCGGGATGCCGGGAAGCCGTCCTCGGGGCCGGCGATGTCGAACCCGACCACACCCCGATCGCGGAACGCCACCGCGAGCTCGGCGATCTCCCGTGAACGGTCGGCCTGGCGCATGGCCGACAGGATCTGCCCGACCCGGATGCCGCGCCCAGCGGCATCCGCCTCGTCCTCGCCCTCCTCGATGCCGCGCTGCACGGCGGTGACCGCCTGCTCGAGGCTGAGCCCGTCGGTGACATGCAACTCGGGCGCCCAGCGCACCTCGGCGTAGATCACGCCATCGTCGGCGAGATCGGCGACCAGTTCGCGACTCACCCGCGTCAGCGCCTCTTCGCTCTGCATGACCGCGCAGGTCAGCTCGAACGCTTTCAGGTACTCGGTCAGCGAACCGGCGCCGCTCCGCTCGGCGAACCAGCGGCGCAGCCCTTCCGCGTCGTGTGCGGGCGCCTGCACTCCGGCCTGCGTCGCAAGGTCGAGGATCGTCTGCGGCCGCACCGCTCCGTCCAGATGGTCGTGCAGCGACACCTTCGGCAGTGCGCGCAGGGACACGCCCTGCACCTTCTTGTCTGCGTTGCTCTCGATCGCCATGCTGTTCCTCGTCTTCCCGGGCGCGGGGCGCCCCGTCATGCCGTGATGCGTTCGCGCACGATCGGCGTCCGCTCCGCGATGCCAGCCTTGCCGATCTCGAAGGCGCCGTCCAGCGCGTCGAGTGCGCGCGCGAACCGCGCCCCGTCGTCGGTGGACAGCGTGAACAGCGGCTGTCCCGCGGCGACGGCGTCGCCGGGCGCCACGTGCAGGTCGACGCCGGCCGCATGGATCACGGCGTCCTCGGCACGCGCGCGGCCCGCACCCAGACGCCAGGCGGCGATGCCGAAGGGCAGCGCGTCCATGCGCGTCACCACGCCGTCGCGGTCGGCTGCCACCACCTGGGTCTCCCGTGGGGTGGGCAGCGGGGCGTCGGGGTCGCCGCCCTGGGCGCGGATCATCGCGTTCCAGCGGTCCATCGCGCGGCCGTCATCCAGGGCCTTCTCGACATCGGCATCCGGCCTGCCCGCCAGGGCGAGCATCTCGCGGGCGAGGGCGAGGGTGAGCTCGCGCACGTCGTCCGGTCCGCCGCCGGCGAGGATCTCGACCGACTCGCGCACCTCGTTCGCGTTGCCGATCGCCCGGCCGAGCGGCACGTTCATGTCGGTGAGCAGAGCGGTCGTCGCCACACCGGAGTCGGTGCCCAGGGCGACCATGGTTCTGGCCAGCTCACGGGCCCGGTCGATGTCCTGCATGAACGCGCCGGAGCCGAACTTCACGTCCAGCACCAGGGCGTCGGTGCCCTCGGCGATCTTCTTCGACATGATGCTGGACGCGATCAGCGGGATCGCCTCCACGGTGCCGGTGACATCGCGCAGGGCGTAGAGCTTCTTGTCTGCCGGCGCGAGGCCCGAGCCGGCGGCGCAGATCACCGCGCCCACGTCGCCCTGCAGCTGCGCGAAGATCTCCTCGTTGCTGAGCGCCGCACGCCAGCCGGGGATCGACTCGAGCTTGTCGAGGGTGCCGCCGGTGTGCCCCAGGCCGCGGCCCGACAACTGCGGCACGGCCACGCCGAACACCGCGACCAGCGGCGCGAGCGGGAGGGTGATCTTGTCGCCCACTCCGCCGGTGGAGTGCTTGTCGACGGTCTTCTTTCCGAGGGCTGCGAAGCTCATGCGCTCACCGGACGCGATCATGGCGTCGGTGAGGACCCGGATCTCGTCGCGTTCCATCCCCCGCTGGAAGATCGCCATCGCGAACGACGCCATCTGCGCGTCGGAGACGTAGCCGCGGGTGTACGCGTCGATCATCCAGCGCAGGGCGGGCTCGGGCACCGCACCGCCGTCGCGCTTCGCGCGGATGACGTCGACGGCGTCGAACGCTTCGACTCGCTGGCGCTCGCTCAGCGCAGGCGCTTCGACGCTCATCGGGCGTCCTCGAGATCTCTCGGGCCGAAGGCGTCGGGCAGGACCTCATCGATGGTGCGGATGCCGGAGACGGTCTCCAGCAGCATCCCCGGCATCGCGTGCTCGTACAGCAGCTGCCGGCAGCGGCCGCACGGCATGATCGTCTGCCCTTCGCCGTTCACGCAGACGAACGCGACCAGCTGACCCCCGCCCGACATGTGCAGGTCGCCCACCAGCGCGCACTCCGCGCACAGCGTCACTCCGTACGCGGCGTTCTCGACGTTGCATCCGGCGACGATGCGCCCGTCTCCAACCATCGCCGCCGCCCCCACGCGGTATCGCGAGTACGGCGCGTACGCCTTCTCCATCGCCGCGGTCGCGACCTGGCGCAGTTCGTCCCAGTCGATGTCTGTCACTGTCTCTCCTACGAGTTTCCTACGACTTGATGTACGGCACGCCGTCGGCGGCGGGCGGGCGGGAGCGCCCGACCAGGCCGGCCACGGCGAAGATCGTCACGATGTACGGCAGCATGAGCATGAACTGGCTGGGAATCGGCGAGCCGATCACCGACAGCACGCCCTGCAGGTTGGTGGCGAAGCCGAACAGCAGCGCAGCGAGCGTCGCGCGGATCGGGTCCCACTTTCCGAAGATCACCGCGGCGAGCGCGATGAAGCCGGCGCCGGCGGTCATCTCGGCATTGAACCGCGGCACGGACACCAGCGTGTAGAACGCACCGCCGAGCCCGGCGACGGCGCCGGCGAGCAGCACGTTCATGTAGCGCGTGTGCGCGACGTTGATGCCAACGGTGTCGGCCGCCTGCGGGTGCTCGCCGACGGCCCGCAGGCGCAGACCCCACTTGGTGCGGTAGATGCCGTACCAGACGAGGAACACCACCACGTACATGATGTACACCAGCGCCGTCTGCCGGAACAGGACCGGCCCGAGCAGTGGGATCTCGCTCAGCAGCGGGATCGGGAAGGCCCGGAATGGTACCGGCGAGTTCAGTGCCTCGGCATTCGGCGACAGCACCTGGCGGAACAGGAACGTCGTCATGCCGATGACGAGCACGTTCAGCACGACACCGACGATCACCTGGTCGACGTAGTAGGTGATGGCGAAGAGCGCCAGCACGAGCGCGACCAGCACGCCCGCTGCCATCGCGGCGATCAGACCGGCCCACGGCGAGCGCGTCAGCGACCCGACGATCGCCGCCGTGAACGCGCCGGCAAGCAGCTGTGCCTCGATCGCGATGTTGACGACGCCGGCGCGCTCGCCGATCACGCCGCCCAGCGCACCGAGGATGAGCGGGGTCGCGAGTGCCAGCGCGCCGCCCAGCAGGCCGACGAGTGGCAGCATCCCCCCGGCGCCAGCCCACGCCAGGAAGCCGACCAGAACCACGACGACGTAGGCGACGATGATCCACAGCGGCACCCGGCGCCGGTTGCCGGCGAGGTAGAACGCGTAGCCGGTGACGGCGGCCATCATGATCACGGCCAGCCACGCGGTGAGGTTCGCCGGCAGCGCCACGTCGGGCAGGGCGATCACCTCGTTCCCCGCCGTCAAGCGGAATGTGGTCACGCCGTCGCGGGGTACCAGCAGCGGGAGAGCGGCGAAGAGCACCGTGAACAGCCCGAAGATGATCGGTGCCTTCCACGACACCACGGCGACGGTGCGCGGCTCGGCGGCGACAGCGGTCTGAGCGGTCATGCCGCGCCCTCCTTCTTGGCCGCCTTGGCCGCGGCTCGCGTCGCTGCCCGGCGCGCTCTGCGCTCGGCACGCGACGCCCGCCCGGGCTGCGGCAGTCCGAACATGGCGCGCACCAGCGGCGGCGCGGCGATGAACAGCACGATCAGCGACTGCACGACGAGGATGATCTCGATCGGCACCCCCTGCGAACTCTGCATCGCGTAGCCGCCGGCCTTGAACGCGCCGAACAGGATGCCGGCTGCGAGGATGCCCAGCGGCGAGGATCGACCAAGGAGCGCGACGGTGATCGCGTCGAAGCCGATGCCGGCGTCGATGTTGTCGCCGAAGCCCTTGGTCTCGGTGCCCAGCATCTGACTGATCCCGGCGATGCCGACGAGTGCGCCGGCGATGAGCATCACCAGGATGTACATCTTCCCGACGCTGATGCCCGCGACGCGGGCGGCAGCCGGGTTCTCGCCGACCGCGCGGAACCGGAATCCGAGGCTGGAGCGCTCCAGCAGCCACCAGGTGAACGCCACCGCGATCAACGCGATGAGGAATCCGGCGTGCAGGTTGTATCGGGGGCCGAGCAGCTCTGGCAGCACCGCGGATTCTGCCATGGGCGCGGTCTTGGGGTTGTTCGAGCCCGGCGCCTGCAGCACGCCCTGCGTGGCCAGCATCCAGGCCAGCAGGTAGAACGCGATGTGGTTGAGCATGATCGTCACGATCACCTCGTGCGCCCCGGTGCGTGCTTTGAGCAGACCGGCGATACCGGCCCAGACTGCCGCGGCGACCATCCCGGCGACGATCGCGACGAGCATGTGCAGCGGCCACGGCAACTGCATGCTGGTGGCCACCCAGCCGGCTGCGGCGGCGGCCATCAGCATCTGCCCCTGCCCGCCGATGTTGAAAAGCCCGGCGCGGAAGGCCAGGCCGACGCCGAGGCCCGCTGCGAT